>NZ_DF968258.1:0-10516 GCF_001270025.1 Streptomyces azureus
GCACCACACCGTCCCACCACCTGCGACCCCGCCCGCACCACACCACACACGCCACCCCCGGACACGCGCGTGTCGTCAGGAGGTCGCCGCGCGTTAACCCGGGCGGCCGACCTGCGCCCGACCCGACGCTCCTGGAGTGACCGCAGTGCCCCTACCTCTTCCCCGCCCCCCGGCCCTGCTGAAGGGGCTGGTCACCATCGTCCTGGCCGCCGCGTTCGCCGCTCAGGCGGTCGCGGCGCTGCTGCCCCACGTACCGCTGCTGATCGCCGCGACCACCGTCTCCCTCGCCACCGAGGGCGTCCTGTACCGGTGGCAGCGCGGGGTGCTGTCGCTGTTCGCCAAGTCGCACGCGGACATCACCGTGCGGCACGTCCTGCGGGACCTGCTGCTGGTCGTGGGCCTGTTGCGGCTCGGCGAGCAGGACCGGGAGACGGTGTACGCCCCGCTCGTGGCCGGGCTGCTCGCCTTCTACGTGCTGCACTGCGCGATCCAGGCGGTCTCCGTGCTGGTGCGCCGGACCCGCACCCTGCCGGTGGTGACCCGGAACATCGACGCCTCGGCGCTGCGGCTGTCCAAAGCCCCGTCCGTGATGCTGCGCCGCCCCGGCCACCGGCTGCTGGTGTTCGGCCTGCCGGCGACGGCCGGGCTGCTGGCCGCCGCGCCGGGCGACGAGCCGGTGTACGCGGCCGCGGGCATCGCGCTCTCCCTCACGCTCGCGCTGACCGGCCTCGGCGCTCTGCTCTTCCGGCTGCTGCCTGCTCGCCGCCCGGCCGGCGAGCAGGAGGTGCTCGACTGGTTCGACGCGTGGCTGGCCGAGTACCGGCCGACCGTGGGCCTGTACTTCTCCGGCGGTGCCTCCTCGGCCTACCAGGCGAACATGTGGCTGGAGCCGCTCGCCAAGACCGACGGGAAGCCGGTCATCGTGCTGCGCGAGCGGTTCATGGTGCAGAAGATCGCGGCGACGGACATCCCGATCGTGTGCCTGCCGAAGGTGTCCACGCTGATGCGGCTGGAGCACTCCACGCTCCGGGTCCTCATCCACCCCGCGAACTCCGGCAAGACCTCCCAGGTGCTGCGCATCCCCACGATCCGGCACACCTTCGTCAACCACGGCGAGAGCGACAAGCTGTCCTCCTGCAACCCGTACGCGAAGGCATACGACGAGGTCTGGGTGGCCGGGCCCGCCGCGCGCGAGCGGTACGCACTGGCCGAGGTGGGCGTCGAGGACAAGGACGTGGTAGAGACGGGCCGTCCGCAACTGGACGCCGTACGGCCGTACGCCGGCCGGCCGACAGGGACCAGCACGACCGTGCTGTACGCGCCGACCTGGGAGGGCTGGGACGGCAACCCCGGCAACACGTCGGTGATCACGGCCGGGGAGAACCTGGTGCGGGCGCTGCTCGCGGACCCGGGCGTGCGGCTGCTGTACAAGCCTCATCCGCTGACGGGGTCGGTGGACCCGCGCGCGGGCGCGGCCGATCTGCGCATCCGGGAACTGATCCGGGCGGCCAACCGGGAGCGGACGGGGGCGCGCCGTCCCACGGGCGGTGCCGAACTGGCCCGGCTCACCGAGGAGCTGGACCGGCTCACCACGGCCGTCTTCCGGGCCGGGGCCGACACCTTGGAGCGGATGCGGGTGCAGTCGGCGCCGGAGCCGGGCCGGGCGGAGGCGGTGGCGCGGGCGACGGCGGCCTGGGAGGAGGCGTACTGGGCCTCGCTGCCGGAGGGCGAGCACCAGATCATCACGGACGCCCGGCCCGCGCTGTACTCCTGCTTCAACGTGGCCGACCTGCTGATCAGTGACGTGTCGAGCGTGATCAGCGACTTCCTGGCGAGCGAGAAGCCGTACGCGGTGGCGAACACCAGCGGGCTGCCCGAGGCGGCCTTCCGTACGGCGTTCCCGACGGTGGCGGCGGCGACCGTGCTGACGCCGGACGCGGCCGGGGTGCCGGGCCTGCTGGAGACGGTCCGGCACCCGGAGAAGGACGACCTGGCCCAGGCACGCGCCGCGTTGAAGCTGCGCCTGCTGGGCCCGGCCGATCCGCCGTCGCAGGAACGCTTCAACGCGGCCGTGCGGGCCCTGTGCGAGGAGGCCCGGGCCCAGCGGGCTCGAGTGGCGAAGCGCCTGACGGCGGAACTGCCCGGCCAGCGCACGGAACCGGCGAGCGACGGGGCGGACCTGCCGACGGCCGCACCGCGCTAGCGGACAGCACGACGGACCAATCGAGAGAACAACCAACGAAACAAGCGCGGGGCCGGTGGGCGATCGGCCCACCGGCCCCGCGCCCGTGTTCACGCCGCCTGCCGCACCTCACGCGACGTCAGCACCCGCCGTGCCTTGCGTACCGCCCGGCGTACGAAGGTGTCGACGCCGCCCTCGCGGTAGCCCGGGAAGGCGCGGGCCTCGCGCGGCTCGGCGAGGTACACCGAGTCGGGGATGCCCGCGGCGCGGTCGCGGAAGTGCGGATAGGCCAGGTAGACGCGGCGTCCCTTCCTCTCCAGGAGGGCCGCCGCCTGCTTCTTGGCCTTGACGAACTTCACGACGTCCAGCAGCAGTTCGGGGCGCTGCTCGGCGACCAGGTGCAGCCGCAGCCGCTCGTGGACCTTGAGGCGCTGGGCGACGCCCTCGGTCCAGTACGCGTCCGTCAGCGGCTTGGCCAGCTCGAACTTGTGCCGGCGTATCTCCTCGCTGTCCGTCAGGTACTTGGGACCGAACTGCGGCAGCAGCGTGACGAGGAAGGGCCGGACCATCAGCTGGTCGCGCCGGCCGCCCGCGGGGACGAACTCGGCGATGAGGTTCATCAGGGCCCGCGCGGAGTCGAAGCGCAGCGTGTAACTGCCGCTCTTCGTCACGTGCTTGCCGTCGTCACGGCCGACCAGGTAGTAGCAGGTGTGGTCGGCGACCACGGAGACGCCGTCCGCCCGCAGGTACGCCTCCATCGTGAACAGGGCGTCCTCGCCGGTGAACAGCGACTCGTCGAACCGCATGCCGTGCCGGTCGAGCAGCTCGCGGCGGAACAGCTTCTGCGCGCTGAGCGTGAACTTGATGTTGGACGAGAAGACGTCCGTGCGCTCCACCGTCTTGCCCCACATGGACTTCGGCGCCGAGCGGTTGACGCCCTCGACCTTGCCGAGGACGACGTCCGTCCCGGCACGGTCGGCCATGTCGACCATCCGCTCCAGGGCCTCGGGACCCAGCCGGTCGTCGGCGTCGAGGAAGAAGACGTAACGCCCGGTCGCCTTGCCCAGGCCGACGTTGCGCGGGCCGCTGGGGCCGCCGGAGTTCTCCTGCCGGATCACCAGGACGTGCATGGGAGCGCGCTCGGCGAACTCCTCCAGGTACTCCCCCGTGCCGTCCGTCGATCCGTCGTCCACCGCGATGACTTCGACGCGCTCCGGATCGATGGTCTGTGCCTCGACGGACGAGAGGCACTCGATCAGGTACGGCATCGCTTCGTACGCCCCGATGATCACACTCACATCAGGCTGCGACACGGTCACGTTTCCCCCTAGTCAATGGGATATTCCCCCCGTATCTCCTCATTCGCTACTTGGTAGACGGGTGATCGAGGCAAGCGGTTGCCTCGATCACCCGTGCCAGTGATTCACGTCACACGGCGAACCGGCAGGAAGCGGGAAGGAAAAGAGGTCGGCCCCCGAGGAACACTCCTCGGGGGCCGACCTCTGAAGCAGGCGGCGGTTCAGCCCGTGCCGACGCCGTCCGTGTCACCGGCGGAGCACACCCGCTGCCCGGGCACGGCGTTCGCCAGTTTTTCCGCGTCGGCGGCGGTGGCCGTGATCCGTGACTCCTGGCCGACGTTGCGCGTCTCGGCCTTGATCGCGAGGTTCGCGACGGCGGTGTTGAACTGGTCGATGGAGGCCGGCTCGTCCGGGCCCAGCAGGTACTGCTTGAGCTCCTTGCGGTCCTCGGCCAGCGGATCGGCGGCCGGGTCGCGCACCGCGCCGAGCAACTCGCCCAGCTCGGCCGCGCTGTTGGACAGGATCACCGCGGCACGCACCGCCGTGTTGTTCCGCTTGAACTCCTCGGCGCCCAGCTCCGCGGAGTCGGTGACCGCGTACGGCTTGCCGCTCGCGATGAAGTCGGAGACCACGCTGGAGATGTCCGAGACCATCGCGTCCGAGACGTTGAAGCAGTCGTACAGCCGCGGTTCGGAGCCGGTGATGACGCGGTGCTCCCAGGTGGGGAAGGAGCGCCAGTAGGCGTCGTTCCACTCAGCGCGCAGGCGGGCGACTTCCTCGTGCCGGGCGACGTCGACCTGCCCGTCACGGGTGGCCTCGGCCTCGTCGCGGCCCTTGTCGCCGCCCTTACCGGCCAGCTGGGCGATCCGGGCCTCGATCCGGGCCAGCTCGGCCTTGGCCTGCGCCTGGGCGGCGCTGTCGGTGGCGAAACGCGAGTCGGCGGCGCGCTCGGCGGCGGCCTTCCGGACCAGGGCGGTGATGCGCTGGTGGGCGGCCTTGGCCTCCTTGCTGCGCGTGCCGGTGAACGGGTGCGGCTTGTACAGGACGCGGACCGGCGGGTCGGCCGTGATCAGCCTGCGCACGATGTTCTCGCCGGCCAGCAGGATCGAGGTGTTGCCGGGGTTGTCGTCCCAGCCCTCCCAGGTGGGGGCGTACAGGACGGTCGGGCAGCGTCCATCAGCGGCTCCGCCGCGGGGCCCCTCGGGCACGCCCTGCCAGGTCTGGATCGGGGCGAGCTGCGGACGGCCGACCTCGACGATGTCGTCGTCGCGGACACCGACGTCGGCGATGGCGTAGCGGTCGCGGCCCGCGCGGCCGGCCGTCCACACCTCGTCGTAGACCTTGCTGAACGGGTTGACGCTGGCGAGCTTGTCGCTGTCGCCGTGACCGATGAAGACGTGCTTCATGGTGGGCACGCGCAGCATGTGGATGTTCTTGCCGACGTTCGCCGCGTAGAGCGCGACCCGCACCGTGGACAGGTCCATGTTCATCAGGTGCACCCCTCCGGGCACGCAGATGACGGGGACCGTGGTCGGCGCGAGGTTGTTCAGGATGGCCCGCTCACGCAGGATGATCAGCGGCTTGGAGTCCAGGTTCTCCATGGTGTCCAGCCACATGTTGACCTGGTACGCGGAGTCCTTCGAACCGGAGAAGTACAGGACCGTCTCCGGCTTGTACTGGCCCAGCCAGTCGTCGACGGCGGCCAGCACCTTCTCGGCGTTCGGCGGGATCTTCCGGCCGCGCACGTACGGCATGAGCGCCAGGACGTACAGGGTGGCGAGGGCCACCGTGACGCCGATGCCGACGAACCCGATCAGGGCCGACTTCACCTGCGCGGCGAGCAGGATGCCGACGACCGCGAAGAGGTCGAGGTGCAGCATCTTCTCGGCGGAGCGGTGCAGCAGCCGGCGCGGCGGGGCGTCCGGGATGCGGATGCGGGACTTCAGGTCGACGTTGCGGGTGGCGACCGGCATGCGGCGGCGGTTGCGGATCAGCTGGACCAGCGCGCCGTGCGGGGCCTGGAGACCGTAGAAGGCGATGAAGCAGGCGATCGCCCCGTAGTAGATCAGGTTGTCCGCGAGGGACAGCCGGGCCAGCAGCAGGACGAGGAGCAGCTGCCGGATCAGGAAGCGGATCGACAGGCCGGCCCGGACCTTGCCGAGGCGGTTGATCAGGTAGCTGCCCTTGCGGTGCAGATAGTGGTCCGCCAGGTACGTCACGGCGGCCGCTGCCGCGAAGGCGGGGACGCTCGGGACGAGCGCGGCCAGCATGAGGGCGGGGAAGCCCGCCACCATGAGGACCGCCGCGGCCAGCTCGGCCGCGCTGCCCACCCGGGCGACGCGAATAGCGGTGGATATCACGGAGAAACCTGCTCTTGGGAGGGGTGTGCCGGTCTTGGTTCGAGAATGCGGCTGGTCTGTGAATATTCGCGGGACTGTATGGATTCAGGCCCCTGCGAACACTCCTGTTGACGAACACCGTTAACAGGAGGGCGCAGAGGCCTGAATTACCGAAGTCTATTTGGCGCCAATTATTACACGCCGTCCTGTCGGTCCAGCACCGAGGCCAGCGCCTGCTCGAAGCCGGACGCACGGGCCGCACCGGCGGTCGGGTCCTGCTGACGGACGTCGATGACGTGGCCGGTCAGCTCGGACAGCAGCACGTCCAGCGAGGTGCGCGCCACGGCCTCGGAGGACAGCAGCGAACCGGTCGGCTCCTGGCCGAAGGCCTTGGTGCGCATCGGGGTGGCGGTGCGCTCGGGGTTGATGCAGTTGACGCGGACACCGTCGCCCGCCCACTCGTCGGACAGGGCCTGGGTGAGGTTCACCATGGCGGCCTTGGTCGAGGAGTACAGGCTGTACTCGGCGCGACCCCGGGTGTAGCTGCTGGAGGTGTACAGCAGCAACTGGCCCTTGGTCTCGGACAGGTACTTGTACGACGAACGGGCGATCTGCACCGGGGCCAGGTAGTTGACCTTCAGCGCCTCCTCGATGGTGGCGTTGTCGGTCTCGGCGAGCTTGCCGATGCGCAGCACACCCGCGGTGTTCACCACGTAGTCGATGCGGCCGGTCTCGGCGTAGGCCTTGGACAGGGCGTCGTCGACCTCCTCCGGGTTCTCCACGTGGGTGCCGGTGGTGGAGCGGCCCAGCGCGTAGACCGAGGCGCCGTAGGACTCGGCGAGCTCGGCGATGTCCTTGCCGATGCCGTAGGAGCCGCCGAAGACGACGACCGTCTTGCCGGTCAGCAGCTCCCGGTACGCCTCCTCGGAGACCTGCTCGGGCGCGGCCGTGGAGGCCAGCTGGAAGAGCTTGTCGGCGATGAAGACGTCGACGGGCTGCGTGACCTTCATGTTGTACTCGTCACCCGCGACGACGTGGATCGGCACGTCCGGCAGGTACTTGAGCACGACGGAGCAGTCGTCGGTGGCCTGGAAGTTGGGGTCGCCGGCGGCGACCTCGTAGGCCCGCTTGATCGTGGACAGCTTGAAGGCCTGCGGCGTCTGGCCGCGGCGCAGCCGGGAGCGGTCCGGGATCTCGGTGATGAACTCGCCGTCCTCGCCGTGCGTGCGCGTGACGATGATGGTGTCGGCGGAGGGGATGGCCACGTCGACGGCCTGGTAGCGCTCCAGCGCGGTGACGCAGTCGTCGATGACGCGCTGCGACAGCAGGGGGCGCACGGCGTCGTGGAAGAGGACGTTGGCGTCCTCGCCCTCGGCCAGGCCCTCACCCAGGGCCGAGATGGCGCGCTCGGTGGTCTCGTTCCGCGTGGCGCCGCCCTCGATGATCTTCGAGACCTTCTTGAATCCGGCCTTCGCGACAATCTTCTCGATATCGGGCACATAGCCCGGCGCCATCAGCACGATGATGTCGTCGATCGAGTCGGCGTTCTCGAAAGTGGTCAGCGTGTGCTCGATGACTGCCTTGCCGGCGATCTTCAGCAGCTGCTTGGGGATCGACAGACCCACGCGCTGACCGGTGCCACCGGCCAGGATCACTGCGGTGGTACGGGGCTTGGCTATGTGCTGGGACACAGGTGACCTACCTTGGGGCGACAGGGAACTTCGAAATGGTCCCACTTGTGGTTACCGCAGTGCAAGGTGAGCGACCTCTGCCGCATATGTGCGCGCAACCTGTCATTCACCTCCCACGTCTGTGATTGATGAGACGGTTCCGCGACCCTCCGGAAATGCGCTGTGAGTAACTCCACAGACGCTCAGCGGCGTCGGAGCCGCTTGAGACAGCGGTGACCGAGGACCTTCACGAGTTCCTTGGACGATGTCTGGTGCACGGTACGCGCTTTGACGGTGCCGACCGCCGCGGCGAGCGCTCCGTACCGCGCCCGCGCGGCCACTTCGGGAGCCATACGCGGCTCTCCGGCCCGCTCTTCGGCGGTACGCGGTACCGTCGGCAGCAGGGCGGGACCGCCGATGAGCCGCACGCCGAGCCCGCCGATCCGCTCCGCCGCCCCGGCTCCGATCGCGGCGGCGGCCTCCACGGCCCAGCGCGGTGTGCCGATCTTCACGTCGCCGGGCGCGGGACTGCACGCGTTCTTCATATGCGGAACCGCGCCGTTGCGGGCGAGTCGCGAATACAGCTCGTCGGGCAGCTCATTGCCGCGGAATTCCTGGTCAAGATTGCGCAGCATTTCGGTCTCGGCGAGAGCAATACGCGACAAGCCCGGGGCGGACTTCTCACACGGCTCCCCCGTCTCGCACGACGAAGGGCCCGGCACTCCGGGGAGTACCGGGCTCACGCGAGCGTCGGGGGTCGGGGGTCGGGTCAGACCACCTCGACGCCCGGCCGGCCCGCCTCGACCCGCAGCTTGGCCAGCGTGCTCGGCGTCGCCGACGGCTGCCGTACGGTGTCGACCACCCTCACCTGCGCGTCGATGCCGTCGCGGCGGACGTCGAAGAGGTGGTAGCCGCGGTGGGCGTCGAGCAGCTTCCAGTGCGGGTTGTCCGGGCGCCGCGGGTCCCACTCCCTGCGGAAGGCCGCCTGGTCCTGGTCGCCGTTGCTGGAGATGGAGGTTCCGACGAACTCGGCGCCGACGACCGCGGAGTCCGGGTCGGCGTAGTCCTCCTTGAGGTCGCTGATCATCGTCAGGTGCCGGTCGCCGGAGAGCACGACGGGGTTGCGGACCTGCTTGAACTCCTTCAGGAACCGGTTGCGTTCGGCCTGGTAGCCGTCCCAGGCGTCGTAGAACCAGAGCTTGCCCTCGCCGACCTGGAGGTCCGTCTCGGCCATCATGATCTGCGAGGCGATGAGGTTCCAGCGGGCCGGCGAGTCCTGGAGCCCGTTCAGCAGCCACTGCTTCTGCCGCGCGCCCAGCATGGTCAGTGACGGGTCCTGGGCACCGGCCTGGCTCTTGGCCTGGTCGCTGCGGTACTGCCGGGTGTCCAGGACGTTGAGCCGGGCCAGCCGGCCGAACTCCAGGCGGCGGTACATCTTGATGTGCGGTCCGTTCGGGACGGCGGTGGCACGGACCGGCATGTGCTCGTAGAACGCCTGGTAGGCCGCGGTCAGCCTGGCCACGAACGCGTCGTGCGGCTGTTTGTCCGGGTCCTGCGGGATCTCGCCGGCGAAGTCGTTGTCCACCTCGTGGTCGTCGAAGCTCACCACGAACGGCGCGTTCGCGTGCATCGCCGCGAGGTCGGCGTCGGTGCGGTACTGCGCGTACCGGTTGCGGTACTGGACGAGGCTGAACGGCTCGCCGGTCCCCTCGTGCCGCCGCAGCGCCGTCGCCGACGGCGTGGACTCGTAGATGTAGTCACCGACGAACACCACGACGTCCGGGTCCTGGTCGAGCATGTCGGCGTACGGCGTGAAATAGCCGTGCTGCCAGTTCTGGCAGGAGGCCAGCGCCACGCGCAGGGAGCCACCGGAGCTGTAGGGGTGGGGCGCGGTACGGGTGCGGCCGGCGGGCGAGAGCTGCCCGCTGGTGCGGAAGCGGTACCAGTACGCACGGTCCGGACGCAGCCCGCGTACGTCCACGTGAACGCTGTGCCCGTACTCGGGCCGGGCCTGGGCGGTGCCCCGGCGGACGATCTTTCTGAACCGGGAGTCCTCCGCGAGCTGCCATTCCACCGGCACCACCCGGTCGGGCATACCGCCGCCGTTCAGCGGGTCCGGGGCGAGCCGGGTCCACAGCACGATGCCGTCCGGCAGCGGATCTCCGGAGGCGACGCCGAGGCTGAACACGCCGTCGGGCAGCGGTGTCTCGGCCCCGTGGGCGGTGGCCGGAAGCCACAGCTGGGCGGAGGCCGCGGCACCGAGCACCGCGGCACCGGCGGTCAGAAATCGGCGTCGGTCGGGGGATACTGCTCCGGTCATCGGCTGACTCCCTTACCTCGCTGGCCACTTGGACACTGGGAAGCTTCACGCTCGCGGGCGGTCCGCCCGCTGAACGCCGGGGTTCACGTACATGACAACTAAGCAGCCAAAGGGAGACCCGCCGCCAGCGCTGGAACAAGCCGTTGCCGGGGCGGGTCTGACAGGTGATCAGTCAGCGAAGCCGGTGCCGAGCCGGGCCTGGGTGGCGGTGGTGCCGAGGAGTGTGTTGCCGAAGGTCGTGGTGGCGTTGGGGCTCACGACGGTTGCCGGTGCGGACCTGAAGTACCACACGGACCCGGCGTTGCCGTTCTCCCCCGGCGCGCCCGCGGCCAGGTCGGCCAGGCCGTCGTGGTTGGCGTCGGCGAGGTGGACGGCCCTGCCGAAGGCGTCGTTCTTCTCGGGGGTGCCCGGCACGTTGGGGGTGTTCTGCGTGACCACCTGGGCGCCGGTGCCGGTGAGTCCGCGTGCGGTGCCGGGCAGCACGACGACGGCTCCCGCGTCGGCCACACTGCCCAGGTTCTCCCCGGGCAGCCCGGTCGCCACGTCCGGGTATCCGTCGCCGTTGACGTCGGCGACCCGGACGTCGGCTCCGAAGCCGTCGCCCGCCTCGGCGCTGCCGGGCACGCCGGGGCTGTCCTGGTTGAGGTGCTTGGCCTTCACACCGTCGGGCCCGTCCGGGCCGCCCGGGATCCAGGTGACCCGGCCGC
>NZ_DF968259.1:0-13692 GCF_001270025.1 Streptomyces azureus
TCGGCGAACCGCCGCCGCAGCTCGGCGGAACGCTCGGGGGAGGGGGGATACGGGGGACGCATAGCTGGCTCGTGCCCTCTCACGACGATCGGTTACCGGCCGGAGTCGAGGTCATCCGGCTCCCGGTAGTGGTGGTAGGCGTGGTGCGCGGCGAAACCCATCCCGGCGTACAGCGCACGCGCTCCCTCATTCTCGGCCTCGACCTGGAGCCACGCGGCCGACGCGCCCTCGTCGAGGGCCCGCCGGGCCAGCGCCGCCATCACGGCCGTGCCCAGCCCCTGCCGCCGCAGCTCCGGATCGACCTCGACGGCGGCGAACCCGGCCCACCGCCCGTCGACCACACACCGCCCGATGGCGGCCGGAGCGGCCCCCTCCGCGGCACCGGGCCGGGTCGCGAACCACACGGACGGTCCGCTCCCCAACACGCGCAACGCGACCTCGCTCAGGCCCTTGCGCTGGTACCGGGCCAGCCACGCCTCGCCGGCCTCCCGGGACAGCGCGACCCCCGAGGGCTCGGCGAGGTCGGCGACCGGTGCCAGCGGCCCGACCCACACCTCGGCGGTCACTTCCCGCACCCAGCCCCGCGCCTCCAGCTCCGCGCACAGCAGCTCCTGCGTGCCCTCGGCGCCGGTCGCGGTCTGGACGTAGGCGGGCAGGCCCCGCTCGGCGTACCACCGCCGAACGGCGTCGAGGGCCTCGTCGAGGGACACGCCCGGGTCACCGAGCGGCAGCACCGAATTGGCCCGCCGCGTGAACCCGGACGCGGCCCGCAGCTCCCAGTCCCCGAGCCGCTCGCTCTCCACGGGCCGCCAGGCGCGCGCGGCGACCCGGGCCAGCTCCTCGTAGGAGGCGGCCGGACCGCGGCGCCGCGCCGGCGCGGCGGGCACGACCTTGCCCGCGACCAGCGCGGATTCCGCGATGCGGACGTTCTCGCCACTCCTGCGTGTGATCAGCAACACACCTTTGTCCCATGATGTGAGAACTCCGACCGTGTCGGTGAACTTCTCACCTGGAGCCTCATGTTCGATCAAGCTCCGTACAGAGACCCGTTTGCCCACGTCAGCAGCGGTGATACGGACCTCGAGTCGCCCAGCGGCAGAGATTTCCACAGGTCAGTTCACCCCTCCTGTTCGGATCATGCCCAGGAACGGAGATACTAGGGGCGGGCATCGACGACGCCGCGCTCCCGCGCGCCAGGCGGCGGAGCCTGAGGAGGCCCGCCAGCGCCCTATCGAGGAGGAACGACAGCGTGACCTACGTCATCGCGCAGCCTTGTGTCGACGTCAAGGACAAGGCGTGCATCGAGGAGTGCCCGGTCGACTGCATCTACGAGGGCTCCAGGTCCTTGTACATCCACCCGGACGAATGCGTCGACTGTGGTGCCTGTGAGCCGGTCTGCCCGGTCGAGGCGATCTTCTACGAGGACGACACTCCGGAGGAGTGGAAGGACTACTACAAGGCGAACGTCGAGTTCTTCGACGAGCTCGGCTCGCCCGGCGGCGCCAGCAAACTGGGGCTGATCGAGCGCGACCACCCCTTCATCGCCGCGCTGCCGCCGCAGGCCTAGTCACCGCAAGCGGCCCGCACATCCGTGCCGCCTCGGTCCCGTACGGCCCGATCACGCCCTGGTCGCCGTACGGGGCCGAGGCGTTTGCCGCGACGGCTCGTACGTACCAGAAAGTGAGCCAGAAACCGTGTCCGCAGTCTCCGACCGTCTTCCGACTTTCCCCTGGGACAAGCTGACGCCGTTCAAGGCCACGGCCGCCGCCCATCCGGACGGCATCGTGGATCTGTCGGTCGGCACCCCGGTCGACCCGGTCCCCGAGCTGATCCAGAAGGCGCTGGTCGCCGCGGCGGACTCCCCGGGCTATCCGACCGTCTGGGGCACGCCCGAGCTGCGCGACGCGATCACCGGCTGGGTCGAGCGCCGCCTCGGCGCCCGGGACGTCACCCACCGCCACGTCCTGCCGATCGTCGGCTCCAAGGAGCTCGTCGCCTGGCTCCCGACCCAGCTGGGCCTCGGCCCCGGCGACCGGGTGGCCCACCCGCGCCTGGCCTACCCGACGTACGAGGTGGGCGCCCGACTGGCCCGCGCCGAGTACGTGGTCTACGACGACCCGACGGAGCTGGACCCCGAGGGCCTGAAGCTCCTCTGGCTGAACTCCCCGTCCAACCCGACGGGCAAGGTCCTGTCGAAGGCGGAGCTCACCCGGATCGTCGCCTGGGCCCGCGAACACGGCATCCTGCTCTTCTCCGACGAGTGCTACCTGGAGCTGGGCTGGGAGGCCGACCCGGTCTCGGTGCTGCACCCGGACGTCAACGGCGGCTCGTACGAGGGCATCGTCGCCGTCCACAGCCTCTCCAAGCGCTCGAACCTGGCCGGCTACCGGGCGGCGTTCCTGGCCGGCGACCCCGCGGTCCTGGCTCCCCTCCTGGAGATCCGCAAGCACGGCGGCATGATGACGTCGGCACCGACCCAGGCAGCGGTGATCGCGGCCCTCGGCGACGACGACCACGTCCGCGTCCAACGCGAGCGCTACGCCGCCCGCCGCGCCCTCCTGCGCGAGGCTCTCCTCGCCCACGGCTTCCGCATCGACCACAGCGAGGCCAGCCTCTACCTGTGGGCCACGCGAGGCGAATCCTGCTGGGACACGGTGGCTCACCTGGCCGAACGAGGCATCCTGGTCGCCCCCGGCGACTTCTACGGCCCGGCAGGCGCCGAGTTCGTCCGGGTCGCCCTGACGGCGACGGACGAGCGGGTCGCGGCGGCGGTGGAGCGTCTGTAACCCCTGCGGCAGGCCTGGCTGCGGGCAGTCGTTCCGCTGGGGCGATGGGGATCCCTCCTGCTCGAGCGAAGCCGAGAGCCTGGGGGAGGGTGGGCACGGCCGACAACGCCGGGCACCGGCCAAGACACCTCAGCCGCACCGACCCGGACACACACGAGCCGACGGGGTCCAGGGAAACTCCCTGGACCCCGTCGGCGGCAAGACCCGGTGTCAGCCAACCGGCAGCGAGTCAGCCGACGGCACCCCGCCCTTCGTCAGGGAGTCGGTCGGCAGACCACCCTGCGCCGAACCAGCCGCGTCACCGACGAGCTGCCCGGCGGAGCCCGCCGCGTCACCGGCGGCCTTCTGCGCGACCGGCGTGGTCTTCTTGACCGCCTTGCCGCCGGTCTTGCCCGCGGCCGGCACCGCCTTCTTGACGGTCTTGCTGCCGGTGTCACCCGCGGACTTGGTGACGTTCTGCGCCGCGCCGTCGACGGTGTCGCCGACGTTCGCCCCGTCCAGGGCGGTCAGCCCGCCGAGGTTCGGGGTGGCCGGCAGCTCAGGGGCCGCGCTGGCGGAGCCGGCCGCACCGACCCCGGCAGCCGCTCCCGCAGCGACGATCAACGCGGCACGGGCGATCCGGCGGGTCAGGGGGAGGGACATGGTGCTCCTTCGACGGGAGAGAACGGTGAGGTTGGGAAGTGTCCGGCCGGGTCCGGGAGTTGATCGACTGGCTGTTGATCTCCCCGGCTCGGACGCAGTGACTACCGCTCGAAGCCCGCGAAGGTTGCGGCGCCGCAACGTAAAGAGTTGGTAATGCGGCGCATTATCGCCTGCGGATAAAGACGGGCAAAGAGGCTCCCGCCGGAAAGCTCGCCGAATCCTTCCGGCCCTTTGTTTCCAAGGGTTCTCGCGGTTTCCGGGTGAGGACACGAAAACCCGCGCACACCGTCGCCACCACGCCGTACGGGTAACCCCCGGGGGTGAAGCCCCGTACCCCTGCGCGATCTAGCCCATCGTCACGATACGGACGGCGTCCGCGTCCCGCTCCGCACCCGCCGTGCCCTTCGCCGTGGCGTCCCGCCACTCGCTGGCGGTGTTCCCGGCGACCCACTCCCGCCCCGCGTACGTGACGCGCGCGATGTGCAGCTCGGAGGCGTTGGCCACGGCCCAGTGCGCCAGCTGCCAGCCGCGCTGCTCCACGCTCCGTCCGCCGGCGGAACTCGTCTCGGGGGTTACCGGCAGCGTCACGGTCCGCCCGCCGGACCCGCCCGTACCGCTCGGGGACGGCGTCGGCGTGGCCGCCGGCGAGCGGCCCACCTCCGCACCGGCCGGCTCCAGCACATCGCGCCCGAAGTCCCGCACGAGCGCCGCACGCACCCCGTCCGGGCCCGTCGCCCGGGTCGCGGCCGGGCGGCCCTCACAGGTCAGCGTGGCCGCGGACTGCCCGGTGAGAGCCGCGGCGAGCAGCGCCGCGTCCGGCTCGTGCTTGGCGTAGGCCTGCGGGAAGCCGCTGCGCTGCACGCGCTGCGCGGCGACCGTGAGCGGCAGCCGCGTGTAACCGGGCACCTTGACCAGGTGGTCGTAGAACTCGCCGGCCGAGTACGTCGGGTCCATGATCTCCTTCGGCGTGCCCCAGCCCTGCGAGGGCCGCTGCTGGAACAGGCCGAGCGAGTCCCGGTCGCCATGGTTGATGTTGCGCAGGGCCGACTCCTGGAGCGCGGTCGCCAGCGCGATGGTCACGGCCCGCTCCGGCAGGCCGCGTCCGTCACCCACGGCGGCGATCGTCGCCGCGTTCACCGCCTGCTCGGGCGTGAACTCGTACGACGCCCCGTCGCCCTTGCCGGAGACGACTTTGCAGCCCGGTCCGCCTGTGCCTCCGGTGACGTACTGCACCACGAGGTAACCGGCGACCGCGAGCAGGATCACGAACGCGGACCCGCATCGGAAGAGGCGGCCGCGACGCTTGGGAGGAGAGGACGGCTCTGGCACGCCGTACAAGGTACTGGAGAGTACGGAGTGCCTTGAGCCAGGTGTGGACAGAGTGCGCACGCCTGGCGCGTTAGGGTCGACGGCATGGCCGACACCTCACTTGACCTCACGCTGGACGCCGCGGAGCTCACCGCCCGGCTCGTCGATTTCCGTTCCGAGAGCGGCACCGAGAAGCCGCTCGCGGACGCGATCGAGACCGCGCTGCGCGCGCTGCCCCACCTGACGGTCGAGCGGTTCGGCAACAACGTCGTGGCGCGGACGAACCTGGGCCGCCCGGAGCGGGTGATCCTGGCCGGTCACATCGACACCGTCCCGATCGCGGACAACGTCCCCTCCCGGCTCGACGAGGACGGCGTCCTGTGGGGCTGCGGCACGTGCGACATGAAGTCGGGCGTCGCGGTCCAGCTGCGCATCGCGGCCACAGTCCCGGTCCCCAACCGCGACCTGACCTTCGTCTTCTACGACAACGAGGAGGTCGCCGCCGAGCTGAACGGCCTCAAGCACGTCTCCGAGGCGCACCCCGAGTGGCTCCAGGGCGACTTCGCGGTCCTCCTGGAACCGTCGGACGGCCAGGTCGAGGGCGGCTGCCAGGGCACGCTGCGGGTGCTGCTGAAGACCAAGGGCGAGCGGGCCCACTCGGCGCGCGGCTGGATGGGCTCCAACGCCATCCACGCGGCCGCCCCGATCCTGTCCCGCCTGGCCTCCTACGAGCCGCGCTGGCCGGTGATCGACGGCCTGGAGTACCGCGAGGGCCTGAACGCGGTGGGCGTCACCGGGGGCGTGGCCGGCAACGTCATCCCCGACGAGTGCGTCGTCACCGTCAACTTCCGCTACGCGCCCGACCGCACGCCCGAGGAGGCCGTGGCCCACGTCCGGGAGGTCTTCGCGGACTGCGGCGTGGACGAGTTCGAGGTGGTCGACCACAGCTCGGCCGCGATGCCGGGCCTGTCCCACCCGGCGGCGAAGGCGTTCATCGAGGCGGTGGGCGGAACCCCGATGCCGAAGTACGGCTGGACGGACGTGTCCCGCTTCTCGGCCCTGGGTGTCCCCGCGGTCAACTACGGCCCGGGCAACCCCCACTTGGCGCACAAGCGGGACGAGCGCGTGGAGATCGCGAAGATCCTCGCGGGCGAGGAGCGCCTGCGGACCTGGCTGACGGCCTGACCGGCCGGAACGCCATCGTGTTTTACGGCGCTCGATCGCGGACATGCTCACGTCCCTCGTTCGTAACCCGCGTAGATCTACGCTGAGGCGGAACGACCGGCACGACGGAGGGAGCGCACATGGCGACCGGCAACCCCGAGGGGAAGAAGCAGCCGCCGGAGGAACAGCGCCTGGGCCCGGTCCTCCGGCGGCGGGGGCAGGTACAGGCGAGCACGACCGACCAGCGGCTGCTGGACGAGCGCGCCCCGTCCGACTGGGTGCACACCGACCCCTGGCGCGTGCTGCGCATCCAGTCGGAGTTCATCGAGGGCTTCGGCGCGCTCGCCGAACTCCCGCCCGCGATCAGCGTGTTCGGATCGGCCCGGACTCCGGCGGACTCGCCCGAGTACGAGGCGGGTGTCCGGCTCGGCCGGGGCCTGGTGGACGCAGGGTTCGCGGTCATCACGGGCGGCGGCCCGGGCGCGATGGAGGCGGCCAACAAGGGTGCCCTGGAGGCCAAGGGCATCTCGGTCGGCCTCGGCATCGAGCTGCCGTTCGAGCAGGGTCTGAACCCGTACGTCGACATCGGCCTCAACTTCCGCTACTTCTTCGTCCGCAAGATGATGTTCGTCAAGTACGCGCAGGGCTTCGTGGTCCTGCCGGGCGGCCTCGGCACGCTCGACGAACTCTTCGAGGCCCTCACCCTCGTCCAGACCCAGAAGGTCACCCGCTTCCCCATCGTCCTCTTCGGCAGCGAGTACTGGGGCGGCCTGGTCGACTGGCTCCGCCGCACGGTCATCGCCCAGGGCAAGGCCGCGGAGAAGGACCTCCTGCTGTTCCACGTCACGGACGACGTGGACGAGGCGGTGGCACTGGTGTCGAAGGAAGCGGGCAGGTAGAGGCGGGCCGGGCTCCCTGGCCGAGCGAGTCGGGTGGCGGGTGGGCACAGGCCGGGGGCCCAGGGGGCGCAGCCCCCTGGTACCTCAGGTCAACGCCCTAGGCCAGCCCACGCCGGGCAACCGCAGGCTCCCGCCACCCCGCGATCGCCGCCACCATGTCCAACACCTGCCGCGTCTCCGCAACCTCATGCACCCGGTACACCTGTGCCCCCAGCCACGCGGACACCGCAGTCGTAGCCAACGTCCCCACCACCCGCTCCTTCACGGGCCGATCCAGCGTCTCCCCGACAAAGTCCTTGTTGGACAAAGACACCAGCACCGGCCACCCCGTGGCGACCATCTCGTCCAGCCGCCGGGTCGCCTCCAGGCTGTGCCGCGTGTTCTTCCCGAAGTCGTGCCCGGGGTCGATCATGATCGACTCCCTCGGCACGCCCAGCGCCAGCGCCCGCTCGGCCAGCCCGACCGTCACGTCCAGGACGTCGGCCATGACGTCGTCGTACTCCACTCGATGCGGCCTGGTCCGCGGCTTTGCACCACCCGCGTGCGTGCACACCAACCCCACCCCGTACCGCGCGGCGACCGCGGCAAGCCCCGGATCGACCCCACCCCACGCGTCGTTCAGCAGGTCCGCCCCGGCCTCGCACACGGCCGCCCCGACCTCGGCCCGCCACGTGTCGACGCTGATGATCACCTCTGGGAACCGCCGCCGCACCTCCGCCACGAAGCCGACCGTCCGCCGGGCCTCCTCCTCGGCCGTGACCTCCTCGCCCGGCCCGGCCTTGACCCCGCCGATGTCGATGATCGCGGCTCCCTCGGCCGCCGCCTGCTCCACGCGCGCGAGGGCGGGCTCGTCGCGGAAGGTCGCGCCCCGGTCGTAGAAGGAGTCCGGGGTCCGGTTCACGATCGCCATGATCACCGGTTCGTGCGGCCCGAATTCCCGCCTGCCCAGCCTGAGCATCCGCTGTGACCTTTCCTGGTACGTCCCCGTCTTCCGCCGCCTGCGACCCTAACCGTCGGAGTCGCATGGCACGATCGGAGCCTGACACCATCCGTGTCCGAAGACACCGACACATCCGACCGTGGGGGCTCCGCGATGGTTATGTTCCTGTTCCTGGTCCTCGCGCTAGCCGTCGTGGTCGCCGCGGTGACCCTCGCCGTGGTGGGCGGCGGCGAGAACGGCCCGCTGCCCGAGGCCGCTCCCGAGCGGCTGCGGGACCCGCTGCCCCCGGACCGCCCGATCGACCGTGCCGACGTGGAGAGCCTCCGCTTCCCGCTCGCCGCCCGCGGCTACCGTATGGCGGACGTGGACGACGCCCTCAGCCGCCTCGGCGCCGAACTCGCCGAGCGTGACGCCCGTATCGCCGACCTGGAGTCGGCTCTGGCGGGCGCCCGGGCGGCCGTCGGCCACGGCCCGGTCTCCAGGGAGAACCACACCTGCGCTGAGAACCACGTGTCCATGGACAAGCCCGCCCCGGGCCAGGAGGACCGGCCATGAGTGACGGCGCCGCCCTCGCCGGCCCGGACGGCGCGCTGCGCTGCCCCTGGGCCCTGTCCACCCCGGAGTACGTGGCGTACCACGACGAGGAGTGGGGCCGCCCGGTCCACGGCGACGACGCGCTCTTCGAGCGCCTCAGCCTGGAGGCCTTCCAGTCGGGCCTGTCCTGGATCACGATCCTGCGCCGCCGCCCCGGCTTCCGCGCCGCCTTCGCCGACTTCAAGATCGCCTCGGTGGCCGCCTTCACCGACGAGGACCGCGAGCGCCTCCTGGCCGACGCCGGAATCATCCGCAACCGCGCCAAGATCGACGCGACGCTCGCCAACGCGCGCGTCCTGGCCGAGTGGGCCCCGGGCGAACTGGACGAGCTGATCTGGTCGCACGCCCCCGAGCCGGGCACCCGCCCGGTCCCGGAGGCGCTCTCCGACGTCCCGGCCGTCACCCCTGAGTCGACGGCCCTGTCCAAGGCGCTGAAGAAGCGGGGCCTGCGCTTCGTCGGCCCGACGACGGCGTACGCGCTGATGCAGGCCTGCGGACTGGTCGACGACCACCTCCAGGCCTGCTCCGCGCGTCGCACCTGACGCCGTGGCAGCAGGTCAGCGGCCCAGATACCGGGGCTTCTCCTTGTTGACGAAGGCCTGCACCGCGATCGCGTGGTCCTCGGAGGAGCCCGCCCGGGTCTGGAGCTCGTCCTCCTTCTCCAGGGTCTCCTCCAGGGAGTGCGTCAGCCCGTAGGCCATCGACTCCTTCAGCGCCGCATACGCCACCGTCGGCCCCTCGGCCAGCGCCCGCGCCACCTTCTCGGCCTCCGCCCGCAGCTCGCCGGCCGGCACCAGCCGGTTGGCGATGCCGAGCTCGTAGGCCTCCTGCGCGCTGATGCTCCTCGGGAAGAGCAGCAGGTCGGCCGCCCGCCCGGGGCCGATCACCCGCGGCAGCGTCCAGGAGATCCCCGAGTCGGCGGTCAGCGCCACCCCGGCGAACGAGGTGTTGAACGCGGCCGTGTCCGCCACGATCCGGTAGTCCGCCGCGAGCGCGAAACCGAAGCCCGCCCCGGCCGCCACCCCGTTCACGGCGGCGACGACCGGCTTCGCGGCCTCGGCCAGCGTCCGCACGATCGGGTTGTAGTGCTCCCGCACCGTGCTCATGGTCTGCCCGGAACCGGTCTCCCGGTCCTCGATCAGCAGTCCGATGTGCTCCTTGAGGTCCTGCCCGACGCAGAACGCCCGGTCACCGGCGGCGGTCAGCAGCACCGCCCGTACGGCGGTGTCGTCCGCCGCGGACCGGACCGCCTCCCGCAGGGCGACCTTGGCCGCCACGTTCAGCGCGTTCATCGCCTCAGGGCGGTTCAGCGTGATCGTCGCGAGTCCGTCGCTCACCTCGTAGAGCACGGTGTCGGCCATGGGGTATCCCCTCCGTGTCGCCGCTCGGGGACGTACCGGCCGGTACGTCCCGGGTCTGAGGACAGCATGACGGAGATCGCCGACGCGTGATCGGACCGGACATGTGACCTGCGTCAAAGAATTATCGTCCGGATCCGTTCGGCGGAAGTGTGTGCGGTGGCGGAGTATCGCAGTCACATCGCCGAATTGAGTGGTTTTGCTCGCGTGCGTTGCCCAAGCGATGCCGACTGATGTTGGTCATCGGGTCCTGAGATGCGGGATAATGGCTTGGAAGCAATGTGTTCGATGCCGGTGTCGCGTGTCCTGCCTCAAGGACAGCACTGTGCCCTTCTTCAGGGGGCCGTCGGCCTTGACGATGAGCTGGGTTTCAGGAAGGGGAACGAGCATGGCGGCCATGAAGCCGCGGACGGGTGACGGCCCGCTCGAGGTGACCAAGGAGGGGCGGGGCATCGTCATGCGCGTTCCGCTCGAAGGCGGCGGTCGGCTCGTCGTCGAGCTGACCCCGGACGAGGCCGACGCCCTGGGCGATGCCCTCAAGAAGGTCGTCGGCTGACGCGCGAGCGACCATACCCTTTCAGCTGCCCCGGCATCGTTTGAGGTGCCGGGGCAGCTGTTTTCTCACCGATGACTTTCGCCTGCCCCGGGTTCCGCTCCACTAACGTGCGACCCGGCTACCGTTTCACCGCGCACAGCAGCCCGTCGCCCACCGGCAGCAGGGACGGCACCAGCTCCTGGCTCTCGCGCACCGCGCGCAGCAGCTCCCGCAGTCGCAGCACCTCGGTGGGCTGCGGACCGGAGTCCACCGTCCGGCCGTTCGCGAAGGCGCCCTCGAAGACGACGAGCCCCCCGGTGCGCAGCAGCCGCAACGATTCAGCGAGGTAGTCCATGACCTCCAGGCGATCGCCGTCGCAGAAGACCAGGTCGTAGCCCGCGTCCGCGAGCCGGGGCAGCACGTCCAGGGCGCGGCCCGGGATGAAGCGGGCCCGGTTGCTGGCGAAGCCGGAGGCGCGGAAGGCCTGGCGGGCGAACTGCTGGTGCTCCGGCTCGGGATCCACGGTGGTCAGAACCCCGTCCGGGCGCATACCGTGAATGAGATGGATCCCGGAGACGCCGCAGCCGGTCCCGATCTCCGCGACTGCCTTGGCGTCGACGGAGGCGGCCAGCAACCGCAGCGCGGCGCCCGTGCCGGGCGACACCGAGCGCAGACCCGCCTCGCGGGCCCGGTCGCGGGCCCAGCGCAGCGCGTCGTCCTCGGCGACATAGGCGTCGGCGAACGCCCAGCTCGTCTGCCGGTTGCCGGTAATGACCCTCTCCTGTCCCCGTGAATGCCTGGGCGTGACTGTATCCGTTGGGCCCGGGAACCCGCAGATGGGACCGGTCGTTTAAAGGGATGAGCCAGTGGCGCGGGTCGTGACGGGGGGCAGGCAGTGGATCGAGGCACCGAGCAAGTGCCGACGCAGCAGTACGAGGCGTATCAGCACAGATCAAATTCTCGTAAAACCGCTTATCCGGTCCTAACGGGCGAGGTGGCTATGGTAGGGGCTCCACTGGACACCACCAGAGCTGACAGGGGAGGTGCGGCTGCGCCTGTGGATAGAGGAGGAGTGCTCCGGCGCTTCTTCACATCCCCGGCGGGCAGGCCGACATCCGTGAACGACACTGCTGACCACAGCCACGCCGCTGACTTCGCCCAGACCGCGACCTTCACCACCGACGCGGACGGGCAGGCGTGGACTCCGCCCACGTGGGAGGAGATCGTCAGCACGCACAGCGGCCGGGTCTACCGGCTCGCCTACCGCCTGACCGGCAACCAGCACGACGCCGAGGACCTCACGCAGGAGGTCTTCGTCCGTGTCTTCCGTTCACTGTCGACGTACACGCCGGGCACCTTCGAGGGCTGGCTGCACCGCATCACCACGAACCTGTTCCTGGACATGGTCCGCCGCAAGCAGCGCATCCGCTTCGACGCGCTCGGCGAGGACGCGGCCGAGCGGCTGCCCAGCAAGGAGCCCTCGCCGCAGCAGGTCTTCAACGACGCGCACTTCGACGCGGACGTCCAGCAGGCCCTCGACACCCTCGCCCCCGAGTTCCGCGCCGCGGTCGTCCTCTGCGACATCGAGGGACTGTCGTACGAGGAGATCGCCGCGACCCTCGGCGTCAAGCTCGGCACGGTCCGCTCGCGCATTCACCGTGGCCGCTCCCAGCTGCGCAAGGCCCTCGCGCACCGCTCCCCTCAGGCGCGCGCCGAGCGCCGCTCCTTCGTGCCCCGTGTTCCCGCACTGGGAGGAGGGGGCGCGAGCGCGTGAGCGGATCACGGCCGAAAGCTTCCGAGGGACACCTCGCAGAGCAGCACCTGGGAGACCGACTCTCCGCCCTGGTGGACGGAGAGCTCGGTCATGACGCGCGTGAGCGCGTACTGGCGCACGTGGCCACCTGCCCGAAGTGCAAGGCGGAGGTGGACGCCCAGCGCCGGCTGAAGAACGTCTTCGCGGCGGCGGCCCCGCCGCCCCCCTCCGAGAGTTTCCTGGCCCGCCTGCAGGGACTACCCGCGGGCGGTGGCCCGGAGGGTGATGCCACACCGCCGGGCGGGGGAGGGTTGCCCGGCGGACTGGCCGGACGGTTCGGATCGCCCGGGGCCTTCGGAGCGAAGCGCGGCGGCCGGCTCGAGTTCGGGTACGTCCCGGCCCGGCCGCACGTCCCCGTGCTGCCGTCCTCCGCGGGGAACCAGGGCCTCCCCTCGGGCGACCGAGGCCTGCCGTCCGACGGCCGGGGCCTTTCGGCGGGCAGCCGGGGCTTCCGTATCCACGACGTCGGCCGGCACGAGCCCGAGAGATCCTCCTCGCGGCTGCGGTTCGCCTTCGCGGCCGCCGGAGCCGTGTCCCTGGCAGCGCTCGCACTGGGCGGCGTCACCACCGGCACCCCGACCGACACGGAGGCCCGCGGCGGCTCCGGCACGGGGAGCAACGTGACACCGATGCGCACGCAGGGCACGGGCGCCGCGACGCAGCCCGAATCCCAGCGGCGCCGCGGTACGGGGCCGCTGCTCGGACAGGTGCACGGCCAGAGTGTGCTCGGCCGCACCCCGGTCGCCCCGACCGAGGTGTCCGCACCCCTGCTGCCGGGTGTGCCGCATTCCGCCGCAGGGCAGCACGCCGTGCACGCGCTGGCCGCCCCGGTGATGGCCGGTGCCGCCGCCGTGTCCCCGCTGATAGGTCCGCTCGAGGCGGCCCCGCCGGCCGCCCTGAGCTCGTGGTCCGTGGTCCCCGAGATCGCGGCACCCCTGTTCGCCGTGCCCCTCCCGGACACGACCTCGTCCCCCTCTCCTCCCGCCTCCTCCCGGACGGCCCGCTGACCGGCCGCTGCGCGTCGGCGAGCGAACCTGATTGAATCCGGGGGTGGCGCCCGCGGCCGAGGCGTGGCCGTGGCGCCGATTCGACGAACTGCGGCTACCGCCGTCGAGCCGTGCCGCGGCTGTGGGGAGAGCATGAACGAGGGGAAGCCCACGAAGGCCAAGTGGTGGAGCCGTCCTCGGCCGCAGGGCCTTTCGGGGGAGCCGGAGAGTACGGGGCCGGCCCCGGGGGGCCTGGCTGACACCGACGGCGACTTCGAGCTGGCGCGGCCCGCTGCGCGGCAGGCCGACGACGGTGGCGACTACGAGTTGAGGCGCCCCGAGCCGGTACCGGCCGACGGCGAGCCCGCCCGGGTGCCCGCGGGGATGCCCGCTGAGGGCGCCGAGGACGGTGTGCCCGCCGCGTCCGCCGCGTCCGCCGTACCGGCCCAGGGCGGACCTGCCGCGAGCGCGGTGGAGGCCGGGAACGCCACCTCCGCCGTGCCGGTCGACGGTGCTTCCGAGCCACTGCACGATCCCGACCCGTACAGCACGCCGCCCTACGGTGAACCCGGCCCCTGGGCGCCCGCGCCGCCGGTGCAGCATCCGGCGGCGACACCTGCGCACGGCGTGACGACAGCGGACCGGCCGGCCATGCCCGGCCCGCCCG
>NZ_DF968260.1:0-20064 GCF_001270025.1 Streptomyces azureus
TCAGGTCGATCACGGGGCGCCAGCAATCTTGGGGGATCCGCTCCGTGCCTGGGCTTCTCGTCCGCTGGGATCCGCCGTCGATCGCCGCTGTCCGTACTTGTTGGTGTCAGGCATTGATGTCAGACCAGCGGGGCGCTCTTGACAAGCCCAGTGACGTGCTAGCGGGTAATGACCATGACGACGTAGAACATGCCTGCGGCAGCGGCCAGGCAGAGAACGATGGCCGCGATTGCGGCAACGCCCATCAGCCCTGTCACGCCCAGGATCGCAGTCCATCCCATTCGAGCCATCCGCTCGGTCTGCTCGGCTGCCCTGTCGTAGTCGCTGTCGTCGCACCAGTCTCGCTCAGTCATGACACCCCCGCTCCGAGAATAGATGGCGCGGTCGACACCCTTCCCACAGCCCACCACTCACCCCAGCTACCATCCCGTCTGCCGTCGACCCACACACCGTGGAGCGGGCGTGGCTCCTGGCGTCCAGGTGGAGCGCGCCACTGTACGAACGACCTGGACGCCAGGAGCCGCGTCTGCTCGGCTCTGCCTGGGTCGATGGCAGACGGGATGGGAGCTCCCCGCGCACGCCACTACTCCGGCCGGCACTCGCGGACGGCGCCCCCGCCATCTCGGAGCCTGAGCGCCCCCGCCGGAGGCATGTCTTTGAGCGTTGCCGCGCTCCCGCGGTTCTCGACTCATGGTCACCGGCCTGAACCACATGTGGGCGCGCGTCGGCGCAGCCCGGGCGGAGCGGGCCGAAGGCAGGAGCGGCGCCCGGAGCGGAGCCGGGAAGCGCGCCCGGCGGAGCGGAGCGCAGCCGGGGCTTGATGAGGTAGAGAAACCTGTAACAGCTCCGCTGTCGCCTGGTCAGGCTGAAGGTGCACCGGTGGTCAGGAGTCGGCTCGTGAATCCGGCTTGGCACAGGCGCTCGTACGCGGCGATCACGTCGGCAGGTAGGGGCTGGCTGATCATGAAGCCCTGCTCCGGGTAGACCATCAACCGCTGGAGCGCACCGACCAACATGTCGATCACCAAGCGGGCATCACCGATGGAGTCGACGTACTCGTCCAGCGTCATCGGACTGGAGGCGCTGACAACCTCGACTCCGGGCCAGAGCTTCCGCGCGGTGGCGTAAGCCCGCCGCTCCTCGTACGGCTTGCTGATCAGGAGCACCGAGGACACCTCCACCCCGGCCTCCTCCAACAACTCTCGCGAGAAGCGGATGTTCTCGCCCGTGTTGCGGGCACGAGGCTCGACCAGAACGTCACTGCTGGGGACCCCGAGTTCCACTGCCCGCTCCCGGTAGTGGACGGCCTCGCCGCGGGGCATGCGTTCCCGTGTCGTGGGGCTCGTGGCACCGGTGAAGAGGAGCAGAGGGGCCATGCCGCGCTTGTACAGGTCCACTGCCGTGTCAGCAACGCCCAGGTCGTGGCTGCCGAGCCCGATGGCCACCGAGCACGGCCGGGGTGAGTGACCCATCTGGTGGTAGTCCCACACGCGTCGGGCGTCTGCCCAATCCTGTGTCGAGATCACTGCTGCCCCTCCCTGTCCTTCGCCGAGTCGGGCACCTTGAAGTCGTACTCCCATGCGAAGCGCGACGCCGCGTGCACCCCGATGGCGAATTCCACGACGGTGCCCTCGGCCGTGTACGTCGTTCGGTGCAGCTCGACGACCGGTTCGCCCGGCGGTAGCTGCAACTGCTTGACCTCGTCCGGTGTCGCAGCACGGGCAAACAGTCGCTCCTTCATGTGATCGATCTCGTAACCCGCGTCGTACAGCACACGAAATCCGCCGCCCCGGCCGGCGGGACCCGGAGTGGGGTCCACCAGGCGTGTTCCCTCAACGTGCTCGGGACGGTAGTAGCTGGTCAGCGTGTGCGTCGGTTGGTCGCCTTCCTTGACCAGTCGCGCGCGGGCGTAGACCTCGGCACCTTCCGGCAGCCCATGTGCGGCTGCTACCTCCGGTGACGCCACGACGCGAGTAACCGTCTGGGTCTGCTCGTTCCGGCGGTACCCCCGTCCGGATGCCACACGGTCCGCAATGAAGGCGACCTCGTCGCCGTCTCGCCACTTCGCCTTGTCGTACCTGGCGATGCCGAGACGCTTCAGAGGCACTCGCTCCCGCACGACGGTTCCGTGACCGCGAGAAGACGTCACCAGGCCCTCGGCCTCAAGAGCCTTGTAGGCCTGATGAACGGTGGACTTGGAGCCCTCACCGGCTGCAACTAGCTCCCTGATCTGCGGGAGCTGCTGGCCTGGTGCGTACTCACCGGTCTTGATCTGTTCAGCCAGCTTGTCAGCCAGCTCCCGCCACTTGGGCGCCATTGAGTGTCCCCTTCCTAACGGAATCAACTTTCGCATAGTCCCAGGACTATTGACAATCCCAGGACTGCATGTCACAGTCTCCTCAAGCCGCTCACAGTCCTAGGACTGTGGCGACGGAGCGTCTTTTGGGCTGCTCCAACGCAATCGACTCAAGGAGAGCTTCATGCCGTCGTTCAAGATCGACACTTCGACCGCTGTGGTGTTCGTGGCGACCGCGCCGGAACCGAAGATGGTCAACAAGAAAACCGGTGAGCGGGCCGTGGACCGGGAGACCAACGCGAGCCTCTCGACCGTAGGTCTGCTGGTCTCGGACGAGGGGGAGGGGAACCTCTACCAGGTGACCGTGCCGGAGACCGGCCTCCCGGAGGGCCTCCAGCCGGGCATGCCGGTCAAGGTCATCGGCCTGAAGGCCCGTGACTGGGAGAACGAGTTCAACGGCCAGAAGCGGCACGGCATCTCGTTCCGCGCGGTCGCGATCACCCCGGTGGCCTGACCATGAGCGACCTGACGATGTGGTTGGAGGCCACAGGGGCCTTAGCGGGTGCCGGTGGTCTTGGCTATGCGAAGGTGCGAGCCCCGCGCGTGTACTGGTCGCTGGTCGGGATGCCGGTCACCTGGGGCCGCTTCGTCCTCTCGTACCGGTCGACGATGGATGTGTGTGGGCTGACGGTGCACCCGTCGGGTCTGCGGGCGTTCATGACCCGCAACGTGGCCCGCCGTGAGGTTCAGCCGGTCCCGCCGAAGATCCGCCGGATACGCGGTACCTCGACAGGGCTGCGGGTGACACTGCGACTTCCCGCCGGCCTGGAGCCCGCTGACGTGATGGCCTCCTCGGAGCGGCTCCGGCACGCCTGGGGTGTCCACTCGGTGACCGTGGTCGAGACCAAGCCCGGTTTCGTGGAACTGCGGATGACCGGCTATGACGTGCTGCGCCGGGTGCGGATGCCGCGCAAGGCCCGCCCGCATGGCATGGCCGTTCCGGTCGCGGTGCGCGAGGACGGGACCGCCTTCGAGCGGGACTACCGCAAAGCTCCGATGGCACTCACCCTGGGCGCGAACCACTCGGGCAAGTCGATGTATCAGCGCAACCTGATCAAGGGGCTGGCGCAACTGCCGGTGGCCCTGGTCGGTATCGACTGCAAGCGCGGTGTGGAACAGGCCGCGTTCGCGCCCCGGCTGTCGGCGCTGGTCACCACTCCCGATGATGCGGCCTCGCTGCTCGGTGTGCTGGTCGCGGAGATGGAGGGCCGCTTCGACCTGCTGAGCCGTCACGGTGTCTCGGACCTGTGGGAGCTGCCTGCCGAGGTGCGGCCGGTGCCGGTGGTCGTCCTGGTCGACGAGGTGGCGGAACTGTTCCTGATCTCCTCCAAGAAGGATGAGGAGCGCCGGGAACGGATCGTCACCGCGTTGATCCGACTCGCGCAGATGGCCCGGGCCATCGGTATCCATCTGGAGATCTGCGGGCAGCGCTTTGGCTCCGACCTGGGCAAGGGCGCCACCATGCTCCGTGCTCAGCTCACCGGCCGTGTGGTGCACCGCGTCAACGACAAGCAGACCGCCGAGATGGGTTTGGCGGACGTGGCCCCGGACGCCGTACCGGCCGCAAGCCTGATCCCCATGAACCGCCCCGGGACCGCGGTCGCCGCAGACCCCTCCGGTGGCTGGTCGAAGATCCGCACCCCGGAAACCTCACGGGACGAAGTGGTAGCCGTCTGCCGGGAGTTCGCCCACCTTATCCCGGACCTGCCGTTCCTCGAACCCTTCCGCCCCCGCGTGCCCGCCGAGGTACCTGCGGCCGGTCCGTCGATGGTCAAGCCCCGCCCGCTCACCGAGTAACACCCCGCACCGCCACAGTCGGCGCGACCGCGTCGCGCCACCCTACCCCCGCCATGCCGCTGGGCGGCCGGACATCGCTCCCTACCCGCCCCGGCCCGACTCCCTGAAGGGAGGTGCCCTTTCATGTCCCGCTCGATCCGACCGGACGCCGTTCTCGTCCAGGCCGTCATTGCCGGTGCGCTGTCCTTCGCCCACCTGCACGACCTGGCCCAAGCCGCCGGACAGACCGGCTGGAAAGCCTGGGCCTATCCGGTCTCGGTGGACCTGCTCCTGGTTGCCGCCTGGCACCGGCTGCGAACAGCCCGCCGCGACCGCTCCGCCTGGACCTGGTTCGTCATCGCCCTGGCTGCCTCGCTAGGCGCGAACATCGCCACCGCGGGCCTGCTCGACCTGACCCACGTACCCGCCTGGCTGCGCATCCTCGTTGCTGGCTGGCCCGCGCTGGCCTTCCTCGGCGGAACCCTCCTGGTCCACACCCCCACCGAACCGGCCGACTCGGCACAGCCTGTGGACGATGATCCAGCCGCGCCGGAAGTCGAGATGCACCGCACCGACGAACCCGCTTCCGACCCGGAGCCCGCGGCGACCGTGCCCGAGCTGACTCCCACTCCGGCCTCGCCGGAGCCCGCCCCGACCGCTGCACCGGTCGTCCCGGCCGCACTGCTCGACCACGCTCGCAAGATCGCCGATGCCCACCAGGCCTCGACCGGCACGCCGATGCCCGCCGACGCCTTGTCGGCCCGGCTCGGCCTGCCCGCACCGATGGCCGACGCCATCGCCGCCCAGCTCCAGCTCGCCTGACCCGAAGGGAGAACCACCCGTGCCTGCCTACCGCCGCTTCCGTGACGTGGTCCGTATCGGACCCGTGCAGGTCGCCACCGCCTACGACGGTCGGGGCCGCGACAAGCACACCGCCGCCTGCACCGCCCCCGGCTGCGGCTTCGCCGCCGACTACGACACCCGCGCCGGCGCCGAACTCGCCGCCCGCACCCACCGCTGCAAGGCCTGACAGGAGACCGCCGTGGACGTACCGCTCTGGCTCGCCCTGCTCGTCGTGGGATGGCTCGGCGTCAAGCTCGCCCGCCCGCCGTGGTGGCTGGTCGCCGTGCTCCTGGTTGGCGGCTACCTCGTCGCCGGAAGCTTCCTCGCTCCCGCCCTCGGAACCGTCCTCAAGTAGAAGGGAACCGCCTCGTGTTCACGCCGAAGTACCCGCCCCAGGACACCGCACCCCCGGTCAACGCCACGGGTGCCCCGACGGTCGCCCGCCACCCGGCGCCCGTCCAGCCGACCCCGCCCCCGGTCGCGCCCGTCTCGAACCGGCCGACGGTCCAGCTCACCCCGGGCAGCGCGCTTGCCCTTGCCGCTGGCGGTGGCGCGGTGGTCCTCGTCGTCGGCGCGGTCCTGGTCTCCATGCTCCTCGCGGTCGCCATCACCGGCGTCTCCGTCGCCGTGGTCGCGGTCGTCTTGCGCCTGCTCGTCAAGGACCTGAACAACCATCGCTGAACGGCCCCCGGAGCGGCCTCGGTCGCCAAACTTCCGCCGCTCCGGGCGCCTTCCCACCTTCCACACCCAACGGACATGAAAGGCAAGCCCATGATGCCCCAGCACGCCCCCGCCGCGCGGATCTGCCGCGACTGCGACGGCTTCGCCGCCGTCGTCATCACCACCGGCAGCCGCCACGCCGACGGCACCCGCGTCACCCTCACCGTCAGTTGCCCGGCCTGCCACGGCACCGGCAACGCGCCTGCCGCCCGCTTCGCCCACGTCGGGAGGTGACCGCCGCCATGAGGACCATCACCACCTCAGCTCACCTGGAGCCGGACACCACCGCCCGCGTGAGCGTGTTCGCTCCCACGCCCGAGGACGAAGGCTTCGTCAGCCTCCGTGTCGGGGGAGAGTTCATCGACCTTGCGCTGATCGCCCGTCCGGACACCGCCGACGCCCTGCGCGCCCTGGCCCGCGCCGCTGAGGAAGCCGCCTCGGCCCTCGACCGGATCGCCGACACCACCCCGGACGGTGCCGTGTGACCGACACCGCCACCATGGCGGGCCTGGACCCGGCCACCCTCGCCGACGTGCTGAGGGTGGCCGGGTCTCCCGGCTTCGACCGCATCCAAGAACAGATCCGCCGCACCGGCGGCTGCTCCGACCCCATCCACCTGCAAGGCACCACCGTCACTCGCGACAAGGCCACCGGGCATGTCCTGCACTCGTACTCTACGGACACCGAGCCCGGCGGACGGCTCCGCGTCGCCTGCGGCAACCGCCGTGCCTCCCGCTGCCCGGCCTGCGCCTGGACCTACGCCGGAGACACCTACCACCTCATCCGCGCCGGACTCGTCGGCGACCCCGCCAAAGGCACCCCGCACACCGTCCGCGACCACCCGCGGGTCTTTGCCACCCTCACCGCGCCCTCGTTCGGCCCGGTCCACAACCGCCCCGGAAACCGGCCCTGCCGCTGCGGCACCCGCCACGACGAGGACGCACCCGAACTCGGCATCCCCCTCGACCCCGCCACCTACGACTACGCGGGCGCGGTGCTCTGGAACAACCACGCATCCGACCTGTGGCGGTACTTCACGATCTATCTGCGCCGCGAGATCGCCAAGCGAGCCGGACTGACCCAGAAGGCCGCCAAGGAACAGTCCCGCGTCTCCTTCGGCAAGGTCGCCGAGTACCAGAAGCGCGGAGCTGTCCACTTCCATGCCGTGATCCGCTTCGACGGCGCCGACGGACCAGACGACCCGCCACCTGCCTGGGCCACCCTCGACCTGCTCACCGACTCCATCCGTGCCGCCGCCGCCCGCGTCACGGTCGACGTGCCCGCCGCAGGGGACCAGCCCGCCCGCACGCTGCACTGGGGCACGCAGCTCGACGTGCAGCCGATCGGCGCCTTCGGCCACGGCGAAGAGATCACCGAACAGGCAGTCGCCTCCTACGTCGCCAAGTACACCACCAAGGCAGCCGAGACCACCGGCACCGTGGACCGCCGCATCGGCAACAAGGAAGCCCTGGTCCTGCTCGGCGTGCCCGACCACCCCGCCCGGCTCATTGAGGCCTGCCTCGACCTGCACGCGCTCTACCCGGACCGCAAGCTCCGGGACTGGGCTCACATGCTCGGCTTCCGCGGCCACTTCTCCACCAAGTCCCGCCGCTACTCCACCACCCTCGGCGCCCTCCGCCAGACCCGCGCCGACTACCGCGCCGCCCAGCAACGCGAAGCCCTCGGCCTCCCGGACCCCGATGACGAAGAAGCGACCACGCTCACCCTCGCCCACTGGGCCTACGCCGGACACGGCCACACCCCCGGCGAGTCCTGGCTCGCCACCAACATCCGCCGAGACATCCAACACAACCGCGACATCGCACGCGAGGAACTACCCGCTCTGCTCGACCTGGAAGGAGCTGCACCATGACCACCGCCGCCCCCGAGCTGCTCACCGTGTCCGAAGTCATGGCACGGCTCAAGGTGGGCCGAACCAAGGTCTACGACCTGATCCGTACGCACCGCCTCGTGTCCATCAAAGTCGATGGGTGCCGGCGCATCCCGGCTCACGCGCTCGGCGACTTCATCGCGAGCCAGATCGGGGAGGCTGCCTGATGGCGAAGCGTCGGCCCAACGGCGGCGGCACGATCACCAAGCGCTCTGATGGCCGCTATCAGGGTGCCGCGTACGTGACGGACACCGACGGCAACCGGGTCCGCAAGTACGTCTACGGCCGGACCTGGGACGAAGCCAACGAGAAGCTCGGCAAGCTCCAGGACCAGGAGCGCAACGGCATCCCGGTGCCTTCTCGGTCCTGGACGCTCGGCGAGTGGCTGGCCTACTGGTTGGAACACATCGTCAAGCCGGAACGCGAACACAACACGTACGTGAAGTACGAGTCCAAGGTGCGGCTGTACCTGCTGCCTCACCTCGGTAAGAAGCCACTGGTCAAGCTCACCCCGGCACAGATCCGCGTCTTCATGGCGGCCCTGACTCGGGAGAAGGTCGGCGCCTCGGCCCGCTTCGAGGTCCTCCGCGTCCTCCGCAACGCCCTTAACCGGGCCATGCGTGAGGAGCTGGTCACGCGCAACGTCGCGCTCCTGGTCGACATGCCCAAGGTCATCAAGGACAGGGGCACGGCATGGAACGCCAGGGAAGCCATCGCGTTCCTGCGGTCGGTCCGCGCCCACCGGCTCTACGCGGCCTGCGTCCTCGTCCTGGTCCTCGGGCTCCGTCGCAGTGAGGTGCTCGGCCTGCGCTGGCAGGACATCGACTTCGAGGCCGGCCGTTTCACCCCGGTCAAGCAGGTCCAGCGGGTCAAGGGCGTCGGCCTGGTCCTCAAGGACCTCAAGACGGAGTCCTCACAGGCCGTGCTCCCGCTTCCCGAGTTCTGCGCCCGCGTCCTGGAGGAGCGGCGCGAGCTGCAAGCCCTGGAACGCAAGATCGCCGGTGAGCACTGGTCCCAGGAGCCGGATCAGGACCTGATCTTCTCCTCGGAGCACGGCGGCATGATCGACCCGGTGGGCTTCTCCCGCACCTTCGATCGGCTCGTCAAACGTGCCGGTGTCCGCCGGATCACTGTCCGCCTCGCCCGGCACACCTGCGGGACCCTGCTCGCTTTCCTGAAGGTGCACCCCAAGGTCGCTCAGGCGATCCTCCGACACAGCCAGATCAGCATGACCATGGACGTCTACACGCACGTCGTCGGCGACAGTGAGCGCGAAGCGGTCGGCATGCTCGCCGAGCTTCTGGAAGATCCACTCATCGGCTGATGTCAGCCGTAGATGTCAAGAACCCCCAGCCGTTGAGACTGGGGGTTCTTTTCGCTGGTGGGGCTAACAGGATTTGAACCTGTGGCCTCATCCTTATCAGGGATGCGCTCTAACCAACTGAGCTATAGCCCCGCCGCGCTCTGCGGTGTGTGTCCCGCGCGCTGACTCCTGAAGATTAGCGCACGACATGGGCAGTCCCAAAATCGGTTGTCGGGACACCGGCATCCGCCGCCGGCGAGGGGTCTACGAGGGATCTACTCGTCCTCGGCGAGCGTCAGCTCCACGCCGCCCACGAAGCCCGCGGACAGGTTGTAGATGAACGCGCCGAGCGTCGCGAGGGCCGTCGCCAGGAAGACGTCGATGACCGCGATGACCGACGTGAACATGAGGACGTTGGGCAGCGACAGGAAGGCCTGGAGGTCGAAACCGTTCGACTCGTTCGAGCCGGTCGCCTCGGAGATCGTGCCGCCGACCGAGGAGAAGACGCCCATCGCGTCCATCACCATCCACAGCACGGCGGACGCCACGATCGTGCAGATGCCCAGGGCGATGGAGAGCAGGAAGCTGACCTTCATCACCGACCACGGGTCGGCCTTGGCCACGCGAAGGCGGGCCTTGCGGACGCGCGGCGTGGTGCGGGCGCCTGTGCGGGGACGCCGCGCGGTACCGGCGGCAGCACCGGCTCCGGCGCCGTCCGCGGCGGGCTGCGCCGGGTAGGCCTGCGGCGGGTGGTACGGCCCGGCCTGCTGCTGCGTCTGCCGTTCCCCCGGCAGGGGGGAGGCCGTCTGCGGAGCGGCGCCCTTCTCCTGCGCGGCCGGCTCGGGCTGCGGCTGGGCGCCGGATGCGGACGGGCCCGCTCCAGCGGTGTGCTGCTGGGTCTGCGGACCTCTGGTGTCCGTCACAGTTCCCCCCTGTGATCCTTGCGTGTCAGGCGAGGACGCGTCCTTGGTCGGGGACTTGATCGCCTTCAGGTTGGTCGTGTGCGGGTCCGCCGCACGCGCGGCGGAGCCACGGCCGCCGTCGTCCGTGTCCGTACCCTTCGAGGTACCCCTCGGTCCGGCGCCCGTGGCTCCGCTCACGCTGACTCACTCCTCGTGCTACTCGGCCGAGGGCGCCTCACCCTCGTCCGTGCCGGTGGTCGCAGCACCTTCGGCGGTCTCGTCGACGACCACGTCGCCGTCGACCTCCTCCGCCTCGCGTCCCGCCTCGGCGTTGCGTGCGATGCCCACAACGGCATCGCGCTTGCCCAGATTGATCAGTTGGACGCCCATGGTGTCACGGCCGGTTTCCCTGATCTCGTTGACTCGCGTACGAATCACACCGCCGCCCAGCGTGATGGCGAGGATCTCGTCGGTCTCCTCGACCACCAGAGCGCCGACGAGAGATCCACGGTCTTCCACGATCTTGGCGGCCTTGATGCCGAGGCCGCCGCGACCCTGGACGCGGTACTCGTCGACGTTGGTCCGCTTCGCGTACCCGCCGTCGGTGGCAGTGAACACGAACGTACCGGGTCGAACAACATTCATCGAGAGCAGCTCGTCGCCCTCGCGGAAGCTCATGCCCTTGACACCCGAGGTGGCACGGCCCATGGGACGCAGCGTTTCGTCCGAGGCGGTGAACCTGATCGACTGCGCCTTCTTGCTGATCAGAAGTAGATCGTCGTCGGCCGAGACCAGTTCGGCTCCGATCAGTTCGTCGTCCGAACCGTCCTCTCCCGCGCGGAGGTTGATCGCGATCACACCGCCGGAACGGGGCGAATCGTAATCCTTCAGAGGCGTCTTCTTCACAAGTCCGGCCTTGGTGGCGAGGACGAGGTACGGAACCGCCTCGTAGTCGCGGATCGCCAGGATCTCGGCGATCGCCTCGTCGGGCTGGAAGGCGAGCAGGTTCGCGACGTGCTGACCGCGGGCGTCCCGGCCGGCGTCGGGCAGCTCGTAGCCCTTGACGCGGTAGACGCGGCCCTTGTTGGTGAAGAACAGCAGCCAGTGGTGCGTCGTGGACACGAAGAAGTGGTCGACGATGTCGTCTTCCTTGAGCTTCGTGCCGCGCACGCCCTTGCCGCCGCGCTTCTGGGCGCGGTAGTCGTCGGTCTTGGTGCGCTTGATGTAGCCGCCCCGGGTGACCGTGACGACGATGTCCTCCTCGGCGATCAGGTCCTCGATGGACATGTCGCCCTCGTACGGGATCAGCTTGGTCTTGCGGTCGTCGCCGTACTTCTCGACGATCGCGGCCAGTTCCGCGCTGACGATGCCCCGCTGACGGACCGGGGAGGCCAGGATCTCGTTGTACTCGGTGATCTTCGCCTGGAGTTCGTCGTGCTCCTGGACGATCTTCTGGCGCTCCAGGGCGGCCAGCCGGCGCAGCTGCATCTCGAGGATGGCGTTGGCCTGGATCTCGTCGATCTCCAGGAGGCTCATCAGGCCCCCGCGCGCGATCTCGACGGTGTCACTGCGCCGGATCAGCGCGATGACCTCGTCGATGGCGTCCAGGGCCTTCAGCAGACCGCGCAGGATGTGCGCGCGCTCCTCGGCCTTGCGCAGCCTGAAGCGCGTACGGCGGACGATGACCTCGATCTGGTGGGTCACCCAGTGGCGGATGAACGCGTCGAGCGAGAGCGTGCGCGGCACGCCGTCCACCAGCGCCAGCATGTTGGCGCCGAAGTTCGTCTGGAGGTCGGTGTGCTTGTAGAGGTTGTTCAGCACGACCTTGGCGACCGCGTCCCGCTTCAGCACGATGACCAGACGCTGGCCGGTGCGGGAGGACGTCTCGTCGCGGACGTCCGCGATGCCGCCGACCTTGCCGTCCTTGACCAGGTCGGCGATCTTCTGCGCGAGGTTGTCCGGGTTGACCTGGTACGGCAGTTCCGTCACGACCAGGCACTGGCGGTTCTGGATCTCCTCGACCTCGATGACCGCACGCATGGTGATGGAGCCGCGACCCGTGCGGTACGCCTCCTCGATGCCCTTGCGGCCGACGACGAGCGCGCCGGTCGGGAAGTCCGGGCCCTTGATGCGCTCGATGAGCGCGTCCAGGAGCTCCTCGTGCGAGGCCTCGGGGTTCTCCAGGTACCACTGGGCGCCGGCGGCGACCTCGCGCAGGTTGTGCGGCGGGATGTTGGTCGCCATGCCGACCGCGATCCCGGCCGAGCCGTTGATCAGCAGGTTCGGGAAGCGGGCCGGCAGGACGGTCGGCTCCTGGGAGCGGCCGTCGTAGTTGTCCGTGAAGTCGACGGTCTCCTCGTCGATGTCACGGACCATCTCCATCGACAGCGGCGCCATCTTGCACTCGGTGTACCGCATCGCCGCCGCCGGGTCGTTGCCCGGGGAGCCGAAGTTGCCGTTGGAGTCGACGAGCGGCATGCGCATCGACCACGACTGGGCGAGACGCACGAGCGCGTCGTAGATGGAGGAGTCGCCGTGCGGGTGGTAGTTGCCCATGACGTCGCCGACGACGCGGGCGCACTTGTAGAAGCCGCGCTCGGGGCGGTAGCCGCCGTCGTACATGGCGTACAGGACGCGGCGGTGGACGGGCTTGAGGCCGTCACGGACGTCCGGGAGCGCACGCGAGACGATGACGGACATCGCGTAGTCGAGATACGAGCGCTGCATCTCCGTCTCGAGCCCGACGGGCTCGACGCGCATGGCCAGGGCGTCACCCTCGGGCGTCGTCACGGGAGTGTTCTCGTCGGTCATTGCTGGTGAAGATCCTTCCTGGTGCGGTCAGCTGAGACCGACTCAGATGTCGAGGAACCGGACGTCCTTGGCGTTGCGCTGGATGAACGCGCGGCGGGCCTCGACGTCCTCGCCCATGAGGACCGAGAACAGGTCGTCGGCCTGGGCGGCGTCGTCGAGGGTGACCTGGCCGAGGACGCGGTGCTCCTGGTCCATGGTCGTGATGCGCAGCTCCTCGGCGTTCATCTCGCCGAGGCCCTTGAAGCGCTGGACCGAGTCGTCCCGGATGCGCTTGCCGGCCTGGCGGCCCATCTCGATCAGGGCGTCACGCTCGCGGTCGGAGTACGCGTACTCGAAGTCGTCCTTGCCCCACTTGATCTTGTAGAGCGGCGGACGGGAGAGGTACACGTGCCCGGCCTCGACCAGGGGCCGCATGAAGCGGAACAGGAAGGTCAGCAGCAGGGTGTTGATGTGCTGGCCGTCGACGTCGGCGTCCGCCATGAGGATGATCTTGTGGTAGCGGAGCTTCTCGATGTCGAAGTCCTCGTGCACACCCGTGCCGAACGCGGAGATCATCGCCTGGATCTCCTGGTTCTGGAGGATCCGGTCGATGCGCGCCTTCTCGACGTTGAGGATCTTGCCGCGGATCGGGAGGATCGCCTGGTACTGCGGGTTCCGGCCGGACTTGGCCGAGCCACCGGCGGAGTCACCCTCGACGATGAAGATCTCGCACTTGGTCGGGTCGTTCGACTGGCAGTCGGAGAGCTTGCCCGGCAGGGACGCGGTCTCCAGCAGGCCCTTACGACGGGTCAGGTCGCGGGCCTTGCGGGCCGCCACACGCGCGGTGGCCGCCGCGATGCCCTTGCGGATGATGTCCGCGGCCTCGTTGGGGTTGCGGTCCAGCCAGTCGTTCAGGTGCTCGTAGACGACCCTCTGGACGAAGGTCTTGACCTCGGTGTTGCCCAGCTTGGTCTTCGTCTGGCCTTCGAACTGGGGCTCGCCCAGCTTGACGGAGATGATCGCGGTCAGGCCCTCGCGGATGTCGTCACCGGTGAGGTTGTCATCCTTCTCGCGCAACAGCCTCTTGTCGCGCGCGTACTTGTTGATCAGCGAGGTCAGCGCGGCCCGGAAGCCCTCTTCGTGCGTACCGCCCTCGTGGGTGTGGATGATGTTGGCGAAGGAGTACACGCCCTCCGTGTAGCCGCTGTTCCACTGCATGGCGACCTCGAGGGACAGCTGCCTGTCCTTGTCCTCGGCCTCCAGGTCGATGACGGTGGGGTGAACCGCCTCGCCCTTGCGGGAGTTGAGGTACTTCACGAAGTCGACGATGCCGCCCTCGTAGTGGTACGAGACGTGCTTGACCTCGTGCTTCTCGTCCTCGCCGGCCTCGTCCGCGCCGGCCGTGGCCTTCGCCGACTCGCGCTCGTCGGTGAGGTTGATGCGCAGGCCCTTGTTGAGGAACGCCATCTCCTGGAAGCGCCGCGACAGCGTCTCGAAGGAGTAGTCGGTGGTCTCGAAGATGTCCGGGTCGGCCCAGAAGGTGACCGTCGTACCGGAGTCCTCGACCGCCTCGTGCTTGACGAGCGGGGCCGTCGGGACGCCCATCTTGTAGTCCTGCGTCCAGCGGTAGCCGTCGCGCTTGATGTCGACGCTCACCTTGGTGGACAGGGCGTTCACGACGGAGACACCGACGCCGTGCAGACCACCGGAGACCGCGTAGCCGCCGCCGCCGAACTTGCCGCCCGCGTGCAGCACGGTCAGCACGACCTCGACGGCCGGCTTCTTCTCCACCGGGTGCATGTCCACCGGGATGCCACGGCCGTTGTCGACGACGCGCACGCCGCCGTCGGCGAGGATCGTCACGTCGATCGTGTCCGCGTATCCCGCCAGCGCCTCGTCGACGGAGTTGTCGACGACCTCCTGCACCAGGTGGTGCAGGCCGCGCTCACCGGTCGAACCGATGTACATGCCGGGTCGCTTGCGGACCGCGTCCAGACCCTCGAGGACGGTGATGGCACTTGCGTCGTACGAAGCAGTAGCTGAGGCCTCGGCGACTCCAGCCATGGCCTCGACGGACGGGTTGTTCTCGTTGGGGTTGCCGGAATCGGCCACGAAGCGCCCTTTCTGGCACAGCACGAGCCAGGCTCGTCGGCGGGTTGCCGGAGCGGCTGCGGCATGTTGCGTTGGTAAGCCTTGATCAGCGTTGCTCAGCTTTTCCCGGACGGTCCCCACGATTGGGGCGGGATTGCCTCCAGTCTACCGGTAGCACTGACACTGATGGGGGTTTGCCGGTACCTGAGTCCGCATGTGCCGCCCTCAACCGGTCTTCCCCGACTCCCGATATGCGGATGGGGGCTCCAAGAGGCTCACGGAGGCACTCAGCGCTTCCGGCCGTCAACCCTTGGCTACTTCGGAGTCAGGTCGCGATTCGCAACCGTGTGCGGTGGTGCGAAGAGAGGGGCGCCGGGGCTCCGAGCGGGCCGCCGACACCCACTTTTGTGATGTCAGTCACTTGTTGCCGACTGGTGGGAAACGGGCGCCGATCGGGCCCTCGCAGGGCCTGTGGACAGGCTCCGGGAAGGGCTCCCGTCAGCCGTACGTGTCGCCGGGCCCGGTGCTGCCCGGAGCCCGCAACGGGCCGTAGCGGCGGTTGGGTGCGCCGGGGCCCTGCACCTTGATCATCTTCACCGTGCCGTGGCCCAGATCCTCGTTCAGGCGCGCGACCAGGGTCGGGGCGAGCAGCCGGAGGTTCGTCGCCCAGGCCGTCGAGTCGCAGCGCACGGACAGGACGTGCTCGTCCTCGTCGTACCTCTCCGGCACGCAGTGCTTGGCCACGTCCTCGCCGACGATCTGCGGCCAGCGGCCCGTCACCCCGCCCACCGCGGCCGGGGCCTCCCAGCCGCGCTCGGTGATCAGCCGGTTGATCGCGGAGCCGAGCGCCATGGGGTCGCGGCCGTCGGCGCGCGCGCCGGAGCGCAGTCCGCCGCGGCGCGCCTGCTTCTTCTGCTGCGCCGCGTCCCCACGCGCGCGTGCGGCTTCCTTGGCGGCGCGGAGCGCCACGCGCGCGAGGTCGACGCCGGACGGCTCGGGCGACCGGGGCCCGGGGGCTTTCCCGGGCGGGTTCTCCGGCGTGCTCTCCGCTGTCTTTTCCGGTGTGTTTTCCGGTGTGTTTTCCGTCATACGCGTTCCACCGTCCCCTCGGACACGGCGAACCGCACCCCGGACAGCACATGCGGTACGTCGTCGTCGACCGCGGCCGTCACCAGGACCTGCTCGCCGGGCGCGACCAGCTCGGCGAGGCGCTCACGGCGGCGGGTGTCCAGCTCGGCGAAGACGTCGTCGAGCACCAGCACCGGCTCGTTGCCCTCCGCGCGCAGCAGGTCGTACGAGGCGAGGCGCAGCGCCAGGGCGTAGGACCAGGACTCGCCGTGCGAGGCGTACCCCTTGGCGGGCAGCTGGCCGAGCTTGAGCTGGAGGTCGTCCCGGTGCGGGCCGACCAGGGTGACGCCCCTCTCGATCTCCTGCTTGCGGGCCTCGGCGAGCGCGGCTATCAGCTGCTCGAACAGGTCCTCGCGCGTATGCGCCTCGCCCGGCGCGGACGGCTTGTACTCCAGGGTGATCGGACCGCCGCCGGGGGCGAGCTGCTCGTACGCCTTGTCGGCCAGCGGCTGGACCGCGGCGATCAGGTCCAGGCGCTGGGCGAGCAACTCGGCACCCGCGCGCGCGAGATGCTGGTCCCAGATGTCGAGCGTGGACATATCCACGTTGCGGCCGCCGTGCCGACGGGCGAGCGCGGCCGACTTCAGGAGGGTATTGCGCTGCTTGAGGACCCGCTCGTAGTCGGAGCGGACTCCGGCCATGCGCGGGGAACGAGCGGTGATCAGCTCGTCGAGGAAGCGGCGCCGCTCACCGGGGTCGCCCTTGACCAGGGCAAGATCCTCGGGGGCGAACAGCACAGTCCGTACGATCCCCAGGACGTCACGGGGCTTGACCTGCGAGGATCTGTTGATACGGGCCCGGTTGGCGCGCCCCGGGTTCAGCTCCAGCTCGACCAGCTGCTGCCGCTCGCCCTGCCGCACCTGAGCCCTGATGATCGCGCGCTCGGCTCCCATGCGGACCAGGGGGGCGTCGGAGGAGACGCGGTGGCTGCCGAGCGTGGCGAGATAGCCGACGGCCTCGACGAGGTTGGTCTTGCCCTGCCCGTTCGGGCCGACGAAGGCCGTCACTCCCGGGTCGAGCGGGACCTCGACCCGGGGGTACGAGCGGAAGTCGGCCAGCGACAGATGCGTGACGTGCATGGTCGTTTCGCCGACCTCCCCAACCGTCGGGTGTTGCTTACTTGGCCTCGACCGCGTGGCCGCCGAACTGGTTCCGCAGCGCCGCGATCATCTTCATCTGGGGCGAGTCCTCCTGACGGGAGGCGAACCGCGCGAACAGCGACGCCGTGATCGCCGGCAGCGGTACCGCGTGGTCGATCGCGGCTTCCACAGTCCAGCGTCCCTCACCGGAGTCCTGTGCATAACCCCGGAGCTTGTCCAGGTGCTCGTCCTCGTCGAGCGCGTTGACCGCGAGGTCCAGCAGCCAGGAGCGGATGACCGTGCCCTCCTGCCAGGAGCGGAAGACCTCCCGGACATCGGTCACGGAGTCGACCTTCTCCAGGAGCTCCCAGCCCTCGGCGTAGGCCTGCATCATCGCGTACTCGATGCCGTTGTGGACCATCTTCGCGAAGTGGCCCGCGCCGACCTTGCCGGCGTGCACCGAGCCGAAGTCGCCCTCCGGCTTGAGGGCGTCGAAGACCGGCTGCACCTTGGCCACGTTCTCCGCGTCGCCCCCGTACATCAGCGCGTAGCCGTTCTCCAGGCCCCAGACGCCGCCGGAGACGCCACAGTCGACAAAACCTATGCCCTTGGCCGCCAGCTCCTCGGCGTGCTTCTCGTCGTCGGTCCAGCGGGAGTTGCCGCCGTCCACGACGACATCGCCGGGCTCCAGCAGTTCGGCGAGCTCGTCGATCGTGGACTGCGTGGGCTCGCCCGCCGGGACCATCACCCAGACCACACGCGGGCCGCTGAGCTTGCTCACAAGCTCCGGCAGGCTGTGGACATCGGCGAGGTCCGGGTTGCGGTCGTATCCGTAGACGGTGTGGCCCGCGCGGCGGATCCGCTCGCGCATGTTGCCGCCCATCTTGCCGAGGCCGACGAGACCGAGCTCCATCAGTTGTGTTCCTTAGGTTTGCAGGTGTCCGACGTGGCGTTGCGGCACTTTCGTACCCGCGTCCGAGCCTAAACCCGGACGCTGACGCACATCTGTGGGCATACGCGCTCAGTCGTACGCCCTCACCTGCTGCTTTGCCCTCAGCCTGTGGACAACCGCCGGAGCTCAGCCGCTGAGCCGCACCGGCATGATCAGGTACTTGTAGGCCTCGTCCGCCTCGGCGTCCACCGCCGGCTTGCCGCTGAGCAGCGCGGGCTTCGTGGACGTCGTGAAGGACAGCTGCGCGACCGGGGAGTCGATGGCGCTCAGGCCGTCCAGCAGGAACGTCGGGTTGAAGGCGATCGAGATGTCGTCGCCCTCCAGCTGGGCGTCGACCCTTTCCACAGCCTGTGCGTCGTCGCTGGAACCGGCCTCCAGGATGAGCACGCCCTGCTCGAAGCTCAGCCGCACCGGGGTGTTCCGCTCGGCGACCAGGGCCACACGCTTGACGGCCTCCACGAACGGTGCGGTCTCGATCACGGCGACGCTGTTGAACTCCGTCGGGAACAGCGTGCGGTACTTCGGGAGGTCGCCCTCCAGCAGGCGGGTCGTCGTACGGCGGCCGGCGCCCTCGAAGCCGATCAGGCCCTCACCCGAGCCCGAGCCGGACAGCGCCAGGGTGACCTGGTCGCCGCTCGTCAGGGCCTTGGCGGTGTCCAGCAGCGTCTTGGCGGGCACCAGGGCGACCGCGGAGGCCTCCGGGTTCTCCGGCTTCCACAGGAACTCTCGGACCGCGAAGCGGTAGCGGTCGGTGGACGCCAGCGTGACCGTGTCGCCCTCGATCTCGATGCGCACACCGGTGAGGACGGGCAGCGTGTCGTCACGGCCGGCGGCGATCGCCACCTGGGCGGCCGCGGAGGCGAAGACCTCGCCGGGGACCGTGCCCGTCGCGTTCGGCATCTGCGGCAGCGCCGGGTACTCCTCCACAGGCAGTGTGTGGAGTGTGAACCGGGAGGAGCCGCACACCACCGTCGCCCGTACACCGTCTGTGGAGATCTCCACCGGCCGGTTCGGGAGGGCGCGGCAGATGTCCGCGAGGAGGCGGCCGGAGACGAGCACCGTGCCCTCCTCCTCGACCTCGGCCTCCACGGACACACGCGCGGAGACCTCGTAGTCGAAGCTGGACAGGCTCAGCTGGCCGTCCTCGGCCTTCAGCAGCAGGCCGGCGAGGACAGGCGCCGGCGGACGGGCCGGGAGGCTGCGTGCCGCCCAGGCCACTGCCTCCGCGAGTACGTCGCGTTCCACCCGGATCTTCACTGTTGCCGCCTCCTGCTGTTGCCGGCGCTTCTCGCTCTGCCTGGCCCTCGTCGTCTGTCTCGGTGTCGACGGTCCCTGGGATGGGGAGGACACCGGGGACCAGTCTGACGCACCGCACTGACAGTAGGTGCCTCTCGGGGTCAAGTCGTGACGAGGGGCGGTCGGGCGCCGGAGGGCGAGTTGTGCACAGGACCCGCTTCGAAACGAATTCCCAGCTCTCTCTAGTCGGGAGTAGTAGTAGGGCCTGTGGATACGGTGGATAACCACGTTTGCCCAGCTCAGAGCGGGAATTTTGTCCACTGGGCCTGTGGGTGACGGCGGTGGACAACCAGGGGTCTCTGTGGAGAACGGAAAGTTCTGCACACCCCGTGCACAGGGTGAGGCGAGTTCTCCCCAGTGCTGTCCCCAGGTTTACCCACGTTTCCCACAGCCCAACCCGGCACCTTCGTGTGACGCCTTTCACTCGAGCCGGTGAGGAGGCGCGTCGCGTTGCCGAACAGTGGACAGCGGTGTGGAGAAGCTGGGGATCGCTGGGGACAACCGGCCCCAGCCTGTGGGTTGCCGGTGGACAACTCGATGCACAGCCTGTGGACGCTCTCGCTGTCCACAGGCTGTGGAGATCGTTCGTCCACGAATCCACACCCAGGTGACCTGGTCTGATGGTCCTTCAACAGAGACCTCTGTGGACACAGTCTGGACAACTTCCCAGTCCCCAGGGTGTGGACGGGAGAAAGTCGCCGAATCTGTGGAGAGGGGCCGTAACCCGGCAGGTAATTCGAACAGCTGGCGACCGGGACATGACGAAGGACGGCCGTGACACGACGAAAGGCCGGCCGCCGCATGACGAAGGGCGCCCCCGCAAACCTGCTCCGGGGGCGCCCTCGGCGTCGTAGGGACGGCTCTGTCAGCCGTTCTTGATGCGGTTGGTCAGCTCGGTGACCTGGTTGTAGATCGAGCGGCGCTCGGCCATCAGATT
>NZ_DF968261.1:0-70058 GCF_001270025.1 Streptomyces azureus
CGCTTCGACAAGACGCCCGAGAGCTACCTCGCCGGCCTCGAACTCCGCGCTTCGATGATCTGGCTCGGCGATCTCCTGCAAGCAGCCGATTGATCACGACGTCACACAGGCCCTAGAACCGTCACTCGGGTGAGATCACGACGGTGACCGTGCGGTTGCGGGCCGGGTCCGGGTACGGGGCCTCGCGCTGGTCCGCGCTGTCCGTGGTGAACGCCGTGAGGGGTTCGCCGCTCGCGGCGCTGAGTTCGCGGGCGGCGACCAGGGCGCGCCACAGCGCGACGACGGAACCGCCGCTGCGTGGGGCGCCGGGGACGGTGGCCGCGTGGCCGTGCACGGTGACGGCCAGGTGCCGTCCGGCCAGCCGTTCACCGAGCAAGGCCAGTTGCCGGGCTCCCGCCGGGGTGAGCTGGGCGCCTTCGGAGAACAGCCCCTGGGTGAAGGCGACTTCGACGGAGTCGCCGTGCACGGTGACGCGCAGGCCAGGGGTGCGCAGGTCGTGGGCGAGCGCGGCGGCACGACGGGCGGCGGCCGGGTTCTTCCCCTGCCCGGCTTCCCCGGCGCCGGGATCCTCCTGACCGCTCCCAGGGGTGGCGCTCGCACCGGGGCTCTGCCGGCCCGACGCACGGTCGGTGTCCGCTCGGGCGGCGCGTGGTCCGTCCAGGGTGGTGACCACGCCGGTCACGACGGCGGTCACCACGCACGCCGCCGCGACCAGGGCCGTACGAGCACGGTGACGGCCGAGCGCCGCCACCGGCCCCGTGCGGCCGAGCCGGGCGAGTCCCGCCCTGGCCGCCGGGTCCTCCGGGTGCCGCGCCAGGACCCGCTGCCAGCACTCCGCCGCCTCGGCCGTCTCCCCGCGCTGCGCGTGCACCCGCGCCCGCAGGTCGAGCACGTCCCGGTGCACGCCGAGGTCCGTGCCCTCGGCCTCCCGCAACAGCCGTAGAGCACCGCCCAGTTCCCCGGCCCGGGCGAGCCCCCGGGCCCGTGACACGAGGAGCACGACGTCGAGTGCGGCGTCGCTCCCCGCGCCGGCCTGGTCTCTCATGCCGTCGGTCCGCCCGTCCGTGCCCGTTCCCCGCATGTCGCCTCCCCTCCGGCCCCGCTCCCCCGGCTCACCGGCTCTCCTGCACCCCGCCGATCCGCCGCTCCTCGGAGACCCCCGGAGGGAGCAGGCGGCGCAGGCGCTGGTTGACGGCGGACAGGGCCGTGCGGTCGCCCGCGGCGACGGCTCGGCGGCCGTCGGCGATCGCGGCGTCCGCCTGGGCGCGGGAGGTCATCTCGTCGCGCAGTTCGACGAGGGAGTGGAAGACGAGGAAGTCCCACTGGTCGCTGCGGCGCAGCAGATCGACCTGGAAGTCCCGCACCCGGTCGGCGAGCCGGCGCAGCCCGGCCGGGCTGCCGTCCTCGCCGGCGCTGGTCGCGCGGGTGCGGAGGTTCTCCAGCTCGCGGCGTTCGGCCGGCCCGCCGCCGGTCTGCTCGATGAGGTCCTCGCAGTTGTTGAGGAGGTCCCACAGCTCGTGCTGGAGGCCGGGGATGTCGATGGCCTCCTCGACGTCGTCGAGCTGGGCCTCCAGGTCGCGGATGCGCCGGTCGCTCGTACCGGCCGCGCCCGTGTCGACGGCCGCCGCGTCGACCTCCTTGCGCAGATGGACGAAGGCCTTCTCGTCGGACAGGTCGTCGAGCTGGGACAGGGCCGGCTCGGAGTGCACCTCCTCGGCGCGTTCCCGCAGGGCGTGCGTGCGCTGCTCCAGGTCGTGCAGCCGGTCGACCAGCTCGTCGTGCGCGGGCGCCACCAGCTGGGAACGGTCGATGGTCGCCTCGAACTGGGCGTCGGCGACGGGGATGTCGGCGGTGACGGTGACTTCCCGGTTCCTGGCGTTGATCTCGAAGGTCACCTCGACGGGCGTCTGCGCGGGCAGGTCGAAGCGGACGTCCCGGGGCCGGATCTCCAGCAGCCCGACCCGGGTGTTGCGGTCGGCGCGCCGGCGTTCGCCCTCCAGCAGCGGAATGCGGATGACGGCGTCGGGCTGGGAGCGGCGCAGCGGGATGGACGTCTCGAACGTCTTCGTGATCGAGGTCGGCAGGGCGGTGCCCTTGCGCAGCATGGGCGCGAAGGAGCCGTCGGCCTTGCCGATGCCGAGCGTGCTGGTGAGCACGGCGTCGCCGGGCAGCACCTGGGCGTGAGTGATCGACAGGGTGTCCGGGGCGAGCCGCTGCCGGGTGCCGGTGCCGTCGGAGAGTTCCACGGTGAACCGGGACCTGGTGCCGGAGTCGATGGTCACCTCGGTGTAGAAGGCGCCGTCGGGGGTGAGTGTGGTCTGCGGCCCCCGGAAGGGCGGGTGGCCGTCGGGGTTGGTGAGGGTGACGGTGTACCGGGTCCAGTCGGGCACGGCTGTGCCGCCGCTGATCCGGCCGGAGACCGGGATGCCGGTGGTCTCCAGGGACTGGGGTTCGTAGTGGAGCTCCACGGTGAACTCGCCCGGCGCCGCCGTGCGCGGCTTGCTCGGCATCCGCACCGTACGGGCGAAGAGGGCGGCGCCGCGCGCCACCACGGTGGTCGGGTCCTGGGTGTGGTCGAGCTGGATGCCCAGGCCTTCCACGGGGTCGGCCAGCAGGTCGCGCAGCCCCGGGGCGAGGGTCGCCCCGCCGACGAGCAGCAGCCGGTCGATGTGGTCGGGCCGCAGCGAGCTCTCCGCGAGGGCCTCCCGGCAGCGCTTGATCGCTCGGGTGTAGAAGGGCTGGGCGAGGTCGTCGAGGGCGCCGCGGGTGAGGGTGAACTCGAAGGGGGCCGTGTCGCCTTCGCCGTCGGAGAGGTCAACGGCGATCTCGTGGCTGCCGCGCCGCGACAGCGCGATCTTGGCGTCCTCCGCGGCCAGTTTGAGCTTGGCGAAGTTGGCCCGCCACCGGTTGTTGCGCCGGGCGAAGTCCGGCAGCCCGAGGTCGCGCCGGACCGCGGGGACGAGCAGGTCCTCCACGATGGCCCAGTCGATGAGTTTGCCGCCCAGGCGCGGGTCACCGGCGTGCTGGAGCAGTTGCAGTTCACCGTCGCGCTTGCTCATCACGGCCGCGTCGAAGGTGCCGCCGCCCAGGTCGAACACCATCCAGTGGGTGGACTCGGAGGCGTCCTGCACGCCGTACGCGATGGCCGCGGCGGTCGGTTCCTGGACCAGCGGGCAGTGCTCGCCGAGCCCGGCGAGGGCCGCGGCGGCGGACGTGGCGCTGTTCTGGTGCAGAGCGAAGGAGGCGGGCACGGTGATCACGGCCGCCTCCGGCGGGCTTCCGGTGTCGTGCGCGGCGTCCTGGCGCAGGGACTTGAGCACCTCGGCGGAGAGCTGTTCGGGGGTGAGGGACAGCCCCGCGCGGCCGAACCGCCGGTGGTATCCGGCCACGCCCATCTCCAGCTTGAACTCGGCGTGGGCGTCGTCGGGCTGGGTGTCGGTGCGCTCGCGGGCGCGGCGGCCCACGTGGATCACGTCCGGCTTGGGCATCCACACGGCGGACGGGGTGTAGTCCCAGCCGTCGTTGTTCTTGATGACGCGTACGCCGTCGTCGTCCGCCACCGCGATGGCGCTGTTGGTGGTGCCGAGGTCGATGCCGAAGTCGATGGTCTCGCGCATTGCGGTCGTCTCCTTGGTCGTTCACATGCCGTGGGTGGGGCCGGGTGCGGGCCGGCCGACGACGACCTGCCCCATCTGGATCCGCTCGCCGCGGTAGTAGACGCTGGGCCGGAGGGTCTCCAGCACCACCTCGCGGGTCAGGCCGGGTTCGTCCTGGAAGGCGAGGACTTCGAGGGACTGGCCCGGGTCGAAGGGCGCGCCGTCGTGCTCCTGGATCTCCAGTCCGCCGTCGGCGAGTGCCTGCCGGCCGGCCTGGACGTAGCGGCGCACCTGTCTGAGGTCCGCTTCCGACAGTTCGCCGGCGCGCTGGTTCAGCTTGCGCTGGGCGCGCCAGATGCCGGTGGCGGCGGCGAGCAGCGTGCCGGCGTCCGCGCCCTCCGGAGCGGGTTCCTCCGTGGCCGTCCCGACGTCGGCGAGTACGTCCGCGACCCAGTCGGCCTGGCCGGTGTCGAGGAACGGCGGCGGGACGCGGAACTCGGGCGGGTGCCGCAACTGGCCGAGGCGGGCGCGCACCCGGCCGGTCCTGTTGCTTCGGCGGGAAGGGAAGCTCATTTTCTCCTCCGTACGCTGCGTACGCCGTCCGCCAGCCACGCCAGGAACCGCACGATGTAGCCGACGACACCGAGGACGGCGACTCCGATGAAGAGCACAGGGAGGAAGCCGAAGGCTTCGATCAGATAGCTGAGCGCGCCGCCGACGAACACGAGCACCAGGAGGAACGCCTTCCACGGGAACGGCTTGGCCCGCGCGGGGCGGCGGCCGGTGCCCGTGAGGTGGTCGTAGATGAACTCCCAGTTCTCCTTCAGCCCGTCCGAGTCGCGGTCCGGGCCGATCTCGTACGCCTTCTCCGCGAGCCAGAGCATCTCCTCGCGCCGGGAGGTGCTCGGCGGGCGGTGGACGGAGACGCCGAGGAGGTCCACGGCGAGGTTGTTCAGCCCGACGGCGACGATGTGGGCGATCTCGTCGTAGCGCCAGTCGGAGACGAACGGCCTGAGCGGCACCATGTCCTCGAAGCCGGGCACGACCCGGTCGCGCAGGAGCAGGAACGCCTCGCGGTAGTGGTGGGCCTCGCGCTCCCGCTCCGCCGTCAGCAGGTCGCCGTGGATCTTTTCGTACGCCTCTTCCACCGCGGGCTCGAACAGCTCGGAGAACAGGCCGGCGAAGGGCGGGGATTCGGCCCAGGCCGAGCAGACCGACGTCAGCCGGGCCGCGGTGGCCCGGTCTGCGAAGAGCGGGGGGAAGGGCGACACGAGCAGCCGCGGGAGCCGGGCCAGGAGGTCGTCGGCCGCGTCCTCGTCGAGCCGGGGGTCGCCGAGCGCCCGGATCCGGTGCCGGACGTGCTGCCGCAGCGCCCCGTCCGCCAGCAGGTGGCCCCAGGCGGACACCGCGTTCTCCCACAGGGACGCCCGATGCCCGACGGGCAGCCGCGACCGGCCGGTCTCCGCCTCCAGCACCCGGGCGTGCAGCAGCACGGCGGCGTCGTGCCGTTCGTGCACGTCCGGGTCGCAGTCGCAGCCGGAGTCCGAGGGCCCCCACAGCCACAGCAGCTCGTCGACCATGCGGCGGCGCGGGTCCTGGACGCCCTCGAAGGAGGCCCGCACCTCGTCCTTGCCGTAGCCCCCGGCCGGTGCCACCTCGGGGGCTCCGGGCCAGCTGTCCTCGACGGCCAGCCGCGCCTCCACCTTCTGCCGGTGCCGCCGCACGGCCGGTCCGCTCGCGCGGGTGGACAGGCCGGTGACGGCGAAGACGTTCCTGCGGTACAGCTCTGTGCCCGCCAGTTCCTCGAAACGGTCGAACTCCCTCACCGGCGCGGTCACATGATCACCCCCCGGCGCCAGGTCATGAGCCGTGTCAGATGCCGCTCCCGCAGCAGCGGGTAGCGGCTGATGATCTCCTCCAGCAGGTCGGCGGCCTCGCCGAGCCTGCCGGGCACCCGGGAGAGCGCGGTGGCTTCCCGGACCAGAGCGTCGGCGGACTCGGCCGGCTCGGCCGTACCGGCGGCTTCGGGGCCGGGTGCCGGGCGCAGGCCGGCCGCGCGGTCGGCGACGGCACGGGCGGTGGCGGGCCGCTCGGCCGGGTCGATCCGCAGCATGTCGGTGACCAGCCGGTCCAGTTCGGGGCCCACGTCGTCGTTGAAGGCGCGGGGCGGCTGCAACGGCCGGGTGAACCGCTCCAGGGAGAAGGACTGCACCGGGTCGCCCCCGTCGTAGGGGAAGTGCCCGGTGAGCAGGAAGTACACGATGGTGCCCAGGGCCCACACGTCCCCCGGGCACCCGTAGCCCTTGCCGCGCCGCAGCACCTCGGGCGGCATGTAGGCGACGGTGCCCTGGGCGCTGGCCGCCATGGTCCCCGGGTCGGTCTCCTTGGCCAGGCCGAAGTCGCTGACCTTCACGCGCAGGCCGGTCTCGTCGTAGGTGATGAGCACGTTGGCCAGGGACAGGTCGCGGTGGACGATGGGGTGCGGCCGTTCGTGGGCGACGGCGAGTCCCTCGGCGGCCTGCCGGAGCACGGCGGTCACCTCGCCGACGGGCACCACGCCCGAGTGGGACTCCATCAGCCGCTCCAGGCTGCCGCCCGCCACGTACTCCATGGTGATGTAGCCGCGCACGCCCTCGGAGGTCTGCACGGTGCCGGCGTCGAACACCCGGATGATGTTGGGGTGGCCCAGGGTGGACAGGATCCGGGCCTCGTCGAGCATCCGGGACGTCGCCTCCAGCGAGGCCACGTGCTTGAACAGCTTCAGGGCCTGCCAGCCGAGGATGTGGTGCCGCACCCGGTAGACCTCGGCGAAGGCGCCCTCCCCCAGCCGGCGGTCCACGACGAGCGCCGAGTTGATCCGCTGCCCCTGCCGGAGCAGGGCGCTGCCCACGCCCGTCGCCGTGTCCTGCGTGCGGTCGAGCACAGGCTCACGCACCTCCCCCACCGGTGAAACCACCCGCGACGTCGCCGGTCCACTCCTCCCCGCCCGCCCTGCGGCGGCGCGGGACGCCAGGGTAGGAAGCCCCTGTCGGGACCCCTCCCGACACGGGGGCCGTGATCCGCCTCACTCCCGGCCCGCTCCGGCCCACGGATGCCAGTTATGGTGACCAGGGCGCATCAAGGCGCCCAAGACGGACAAGGTGGCGGAGGACACACGGTGTCGGACCAGGGGCGACTCGTCGCCGGGCGCTATCGGCTCACCGAGCGGATCGGCCGGGGCGGCATGGGCACGGTGTGGCGCGCCGACGACGAGCTGCTGGGCCGCCAGGTCGCCCTGAAGCAGCTGCACGAACGGCCGCACCTGTCCGCCGACGAGCTCGGCACGCTGTACGAGCGCATGCGCCGTGAGGCCCGCAGCGCCGCGCGCGTCACGCACCCCAGCGTGATCGTCGTGCATGACGTCGTGGAGGACGACGGCCGCCCCTGTGTCGTCATGGAGTACGTCCCCGGCCACACGCTCGGCGACCTCCTCCAGGAGGGCCGGACCCTCCCGCCCCACGAGGCGGCCCGCATCGGCCTGGCCATGGTGGGCGCCCTCCGCGCCGCGCACGATGCCGGTGTACTGCACCGCGACGTCAAGCCCGGCAACGTCCTCCTCGGCGCGGGCGACCGGGTCGTCCTCACCGACTTCGGCATAGCCATGACGGCCGGTTCGTCGACGCTGACCAGGACCGGCGAGATGGTCGGCTCCATCGACTACATGGCCCCGGAACGCGTCAGGGGCCTCACCCCCGGCCCGGCATCGGACCTGTGGGCCCTCGGCGCGACGCTGTACCAGACGCTGGAGGGCCGTCCCCCGTTCCGTCGCGAGACGGCGATGGAGACGGCGTACGCGATAGCCACGGACCCCTTGACCCCACCGCGCGAGGCCGGCCCACTGGCCCCCCTCCTGGAGTCCCTGCTGGCCAGGGACCCGGAGGCCCGCCCCTCCGCAGAGGAGACAGAACATTCCCTCAGGACGGTGGCGGACTCAGCTCCCAAGGAGCACGGGACTGTGTCGATGGGCGGCTCCGTCGCGGGGCACGACCAGCCACGAACCACCCGCACCCGCCGACACCGCCGCATCACCACTCTCGCCGCGGCACTGACAGCCACCCTGGCCGTGGGCACGACCCTGTACGCGACGGCCCCGCACCGCACCGACAAACCGGACCACGACACGACCCGGCCCGCCCCCATCCCCAAGGGCTACCACCTCGTCCACGAGCGAAAGCTCGGCGTCTCCTTCCCCATCCCGAACGGCTGGACGCCCCGCGAGCGCACGGCGGAAGAAGTCACCTACACCACCCCCTCCGGCCTCGCCGGCATCACCATCGGCACGGTCGCCCCCGCAGGCCCGAACCCCGCCGACCACTTCGCCGACATCGAGGCGAACACCAAGGTCAACTACCCGACCTACCGCCGGCTCCGCATGCAGCGCACGACCTTCCGTGAACAGCCCGCCGCCGTCTGGGAGTTCACCTTCCAGGGCCGGGCCCGTACGTTCCGCGCCATCGACCTCGGCTACGGCCGCGAGGGCGGGCGCGAGTACGACATCTACCTCTCGGCGCCCGAGGCACAGTGGGACACCTACCGCCCGGTCTTCGACCAGGTCAGGGACGGCTTCAGGACAAGCTGAAGAAGATCATGGGGTTGTCCGTGCTGTCCTTGACAGGATGTCCGAGGGCGAGACTCCGCTTGACGTCGTTCAGCCGGTCGTGGATCTCCGGCGCGTGCGCCCGGGACGCCGTGAAGTACCGATTGCCCCGCTCGGCGAGCCAGCGCAGCACCACCGCTCCCTCGGTGAACGGCAGCGCACGGCGCCCGTGGAACACGTCGTGGACGCACACGGGTATGCCGGGCCGCATGCGCGGCAGCAGGTGCCGGACGTACCAGCGGGCGAAACGCGCGGAGTGCGCGGCGTCGATGAACAGGAAGTCCGCGGTGTCGGGGACCTTCTCCAGGTTCTCCCTCACGTCCCCCTGCGTGAAGGTCCAGCGTCCCTCGGCGAGTTGGCCGGGCACCTCGCGCAGGACGTGGTCGACCACGTCGTACGAGTAGAGATGGCCCGTGCCGTTGTCGCGCAGGGCGCGCAGGATCCAGGTGGTGGACCAGCCGTGGAACGTGCCGATCTCCACGACCGTCTCCGGCCGGGCCTCGCGCAGCAGCAGATAGGTGATCTCCGCCTCGATGTCGTCGAGTTGGGCCTTCATCGCACGGGGCGGTGCGAGCAGCGCGCGCTGTTCCTCGCGGACCCGGTCGAGGTCGTCGGCGTAGGTGCGGTAGAGGCGGATGACGTGGTCGATGTCGAGGGGCTGGTGCATGTGGGCGCTCCGTGCGTACCGGTCCGTGGTCAGGGCGCGGTGACGGTAGGGCGCGGGAGGCGGGCCGCGCGTCACACCCGGGTGCCAACCGCGGTGTCGCACCTGGGTATGACACGCGCCCGGGCCTGCGGACTCAGCCGGTCGATCCGGGCACGACCAGACCCGACTCGTAGGCGAGGACGACCAGTTGGGCCCGGTCCCTGGCGCCCAGCTTGGCGATCAGCCGGGTCATGTGGGTCTTGACCGTCTGCTCGGCCACCACCAGCGTCCCGGCGATCTCCGTGTTGGACAGGCCCCGCGCGACGAGGCCGAGAACCTCCGTCTCCCGGGGTGTGAGGCCGTTCAGCAGCAGCCGGGCCCGCCGCCCGGCCGGGGGGCGGCGCCGGGTCATGTCCTCGATGAGGCGGCGGGTGACGGACGGGGCGAGCAGGGCGTCACCGGCCGCGATCACCCGGACGGCCTGGACGAGTTCGGCGACGGGGGCGTCCTTGAGCAGGAAGCCGCTGGCGCCGGCCTGGAGGGTTTCGTAGACGTAGTCGTCGAGGTCGAAGGTGGTCAGCATGAGCACCTTGGGCCGGTGCGTCACGCCCGGCGGCGGGTCGAGCAGCCGCCGGGCCGCCTCCAGGCCGTCCATCTCCGGCATCCGAATGTCCATCAGCACCACGTCCGGGTGGGTGCTGCGGCAGACCTCGACCCCGCGCCGGCCGTCGGGCGCCTCCCCCACGACGTCGATGTCGCTCTGCGCGGACAGCAGTGCGGCGAATCCCGAGCGCACCATGTCCTGGTCGTCGACGACGACCACCCGTACGACCATGCTCACTTCTCCCGTTCCGGCACGCGAACCCGTACGGCCCGGCCACCCGTTGCCGGGGACGGCGGACCGGACCCACTCTGCGTCGCGGCGGAGGGCCGCTGCCTCGGCCGAACGGCCACGACACAGCGGCCCGACCTGCGAAGGCTCGGCCGAACGACGGATGCCGCGGCCCCGCGCCGGGCGCGCGCCGCGCGGCCAAACCGTGATCCGCTTCACACCGGCGCGGGGGCAGGCCTGGGCCTTACAGGGCGTAAAGCGACCGAAGAATGGATATGGGCTATACGGCGAAACGCGGGGAGTGTCCGACGTGCCCGGATGCCGGGCGCAGCGGCTTCAAGGGAGGGAGCGCACATGGGTGGCCGGCCCTTGTATCTCGCACCGCGGCTGGAACCACGGCTCAGGTCGCTCCTGGCGGCGACCGGGACGCTTCACTCACTCACCGACGCGCTCGGCTCACCCCTGCACGTCGTGGTGCCGGACCAGATCGCCGAGAACCTGGAGCGGTTCCGGTCCGTGTACCGCCGGCATCATCTGTCCGGCCAGGTCTACTACGCCCACAAGGCGAACCGGTCCAGCGCGCTGCTGCGCCGGCTCGCCGCCACCGACGCGGGCGTGGACGTCGCGTCGCTGGGCGAGTTGCAGCACGCGCTGGGGGCCGGTTTCACCGCCGGCCGGATCACGGCGACGGGTCCGAAGAACCCGGAGTTCCTGTGGCTCGCGGCCCTCACGGGCGTCACGGTCGGCGTCGACGGAGTCGCCGAGCTGGACCAGCTCGCCGCGCTGGTACGCAAGCACGCGCTGGCCCCGGTGCGGGTGCTGCTGCGGCTGTCGGGGTTCGAGACGTCGGGGGTGAAGGTGCTGAGCCGGCGCAGCCGTTTCGGCACCCCCGTACGGGAGTTGGACGCCCTGCTGGAGGCGGTCGAGCGGCACGGCGACGCGGTCGAGCTGACGGGGGTGGCCTACCACCTGGACACCACGAGCGTCGCGGAGAAGGCGACCGCCCTGGAAGGGTCCCTGGCGGCCCTGGAGGCGTGCCGGGCCCGGGGGCTGCGGCCCCGGGCCGTGGACGTCGGGGGCGGGTTCGGGGTCAGTTACCTCGCCGAGCGGGAGCAGTGGGAGGCGTACACGAGCGCGCTCACGGCCGCCGTCCTGGGCCGCCGCCCGCCCCTGACGTGGGGTGGGCACGGCTACGGGCTGCGCAACGAGTCCGGCACCGTGCGCGGCGTGCTCGGCCTCTACCCCGCCCACCGGTCCGTCGCCGGCGCGGCCTATCTGGACGAGCTGCTGGCCCAGCCCGCCGCCTCCCTGGGCGGCCGTCCGCTGGCCGCGCTGCTGCTGGAGCACCTGTACGACCTGCACAGCGAGCCCGGCCGGGCTCTGCTGGACCAGTGCGGCGTGACCCTGGCGAGGGTGCTGGAGGTCCGCTCCCAGGAGGCGGGCGGGGCACTGCTCGTACGGCTGGCCGCGAAGGCGGACGACATCGCCCTGGAGGACCACGGAGTGCTCATGGACCCGGTCGTCATCCCCAGAAGCGGAGCCGGGCCGGGCGAGGGGCCCGTCGCCGTCCATCTCTTCGGCGGCCTGTGCCTGGAGACCGATCTGATCACCCGGCGCACGGTCTTCCTGCCGCGCCGCCCGGTCCCCGGTGACCTGCTGGCCTTCGCCAACACCGCCGGTTACGCCATGGACTTCCACGCCACCCGCGCCCAGCACCAGCCCGTCGCCCGCAAGGTCGCCGCCTGGCAGGACGGCGACGCCTGGCGCTGGTGCCTGGACGAGCAGTTCTGGCCGATCACGCCCTCGGGGGGAGCTCAGTGAGGTACGACAGCATCACCGATGCGATAGGCAACACCCCGTTGGTACGGATCGACCCGGCCGTGCACGGTCTGCGCAACATCGACCTGTTCGCCAAGCTGGAGATGCTCAACCCCTTCGGCTCGGTGAAGGACCGGGCGGCCTGGAACATGGCGCGTCCGCTGCTGGACGAGGCGGTCGAACACGGCAGCCAGGTCGTGGAGTTGTCCAGCGGCAACACGGCGAAGGCGCTGGCGGTCGTCGCGGGGATGCACGGCCTGGGCTTCAAGAGCGTCACCAACCGGATGCGGGTGCCGGAGATCAAGGACCTTCTGCTGCTGCTCGGCGCGGAGATCGAGGAGCTGCCGGGGCAGAGCGAGTGTCTGGACCCGACCGCGACGGACGACCCGCTCACCCTCTTCCACCGCACGCTGTCCGCCTCCGGCAGTACCTATCTCCACACCGACCAGTACTTCAACCCGCGCAACACCGAGGCGCATCTCACCGGCACCGGCCCGGAGATCGTCAAGGACCTGGACGGCCGGGTGCCGGACTGGTTCGTCGCCTGTGTGGGCACGGCCGGTTCCTCCACGGGCGTTGCCCGCGCGCTGCGGGAGGAGGATCCCTCGGTGCGGGTGGTCGGCCTGGTCGCGGCCAAGTCCGACTTCATCCCCGGGATCCGCACTATCGACGAGGTGCAGGAGGTCGGCCTGTTCGACCCGGACACGTACGACACGATGGAGTCGGTGAGCTCCGACGAGGCGATCGAGGGGATGCTGACCCTCAACCGCCGCTGCGGCATCCTGGGCGGGCCCACCGGAGGCGCCGCCTACCACGGGGCCGTCCGTCATCTGCGCTCCATCGATGAGGAGTTGACGGAGCGCCGGACCGCGGTGTTCATCGTCTGCGACCGCGTGGAGAGCTATCTGAGCTACGTCCGGCAGCGGCGTCCCGACCTGCTGGGCCGGCCGCCCCGGAAGAACTCGCCGGCCGATCTGACCGACGCCGAGGTCGGCGGGGCGCCGTCGGTCACGGTGGCCGAGGCCCGGCGGTGGATCGACACCGAGGGGCCGCTCGTGGTCGACCTGCGCAGCCCCTACGCGTACGCGGCGCTGCACATCGACGGGTCGGTCAACATCGTCGACGAGCTGTTCGCCGAACTCCTCCAGGGCGGACTGCCCTTCAGCCGGAGCCGGCCGGTGCTGCTGGCGTGCCCGGTGGGCGAGCAGTCCGCCCGGTACGCGGCGCTGCTGACCCGGATGGGCCATCCCGACGTGCGCAGCCTGGCCGGCGGCATCATCGCCTGGCGGGACGCGGGCGCGCCCCTGGTGCGGGACTGACCGCCATGACCGCACCCGCGATCCCCGACGATCTGCGCCAGTGGCAGCAGGCGCTGCGCGCCCAGTTCCCCATCGTCACCGGGCACCCGGAGCTGGCGTACCTGGACAGCGCGGCGACGGCCCAGAAGCCGCAGGCCGTCCTGGACGCCGTGCAGACGTACCTCACCACCAGCAACGCCAACGCGGCACGCGGCACCTACACGTGGGCCAACCGGACCACCGAGCTGGTCGAGCGCACCCGCGAGCGCGTCGCCCGGTTCCTCGGAGATCACCAGCCCGAGCGCTCCGCCGTCCACTTCACGAGCGGCACGACCGAGGGGCTGCGCACGGTCGCCCGCGACTGGCTGCCGGGGTTCCTGCGCGACGGCGACGAGATCGTCGTACCGGACGCCGACCACCAGGCAAACATCGCGCCCTGGTTGGAGGCCCAGCGGCTGCTCGCCCGCGAGGGCGTGCACATCCGGGTGGTGCCGATGCCTTACCAGAGCGGTTCCGGGGACTACGACCACCGTGCGCTGGCCGAACGGGCCGGGCCGCGCACGCGGTTCGTCGCCACCACGCATGTGCACCATGTCTACGGCGGCGACATGAACGTGCAGCGCATCCGCCGGGCGGTCGGCCCGGACGCGGTCATCTGTCTGGACGCGGCGCAGAGCGTCGGGCATCTGCCGGTGTCCGTGGCCGAACTGGACGTCGACTTCGTCGTCTTCTCCGGGCACAAGGCGCTGGCCCTGCCCGGTTCCGGGGCGGTGTGGGCCCGGCAGGAACGCGGCCCGGCCTTCACGCCCGGCGGCTGGAGCGGCACCCCGAACACCGTGGGCATCGCCTCCCTCGAAGCGGCCCTGGACTGGCTGGACACCGCCGGTGTGGAGCGCGTCGAGCGCTGGACGGTCGCCCTGGCGGCCCGGCTCACCGAGGGGCTGCGCCATCTGGACGCCTACGAGATCCTCGGCTGTCCCCTGAGCCTGGCCGCCGACTCGACCGTGCAGCGGCGCCAGGGCATCGTCACCCTGCGGCACCGTGCCATCGATTCGGGCGACCTGGGCTTCATCCTGTTCAGCCACGGTTTCATGGTCCGCTCGGACAACCACTGCCAGGGCGACGCGGGCGAGAAGACCGGTTCGGTCCGGGTGAGTCTGCATGCGTACAACACCGTTGAGGAGATCGACCGGCTGCTGTCCGTTCTCGCTTCACTCCAGTGACTCCCCCAACTAGGCATAATGGGAACCGTTTCCACCTGTAGGCTCGGACCGTAAAGAGTCAGGTGCGAGACGGCAAGGTGGCGCGACCGGATGGGGCTGAGTCTGGCGACGGCGGAGCGATGGGTGGAGCGCTGGGAGCTCCAGCAGCAGCGGTACGCGGTCGACCGCGAGGAGCGGTTCACGGTGATCGCCGATGTCGTCGAGTACGTCACGGCCGGGCGCGACTCCCGGCCGCTCGTCGTCGACCTGGGCTGCGGGCCCGGCTCCCTGGCGGCCCGGCTGGTCCGGCGGCTGCCGGACGCGGAGATCGTGGCCGTGGACCGGGACCCCCTGCTGCTGGAGCTGGGCCGGACCCACCACCCGGACGCGGCCCGCTACGTCGACGCCGAGATCGGCGCACCCGGCTGGACCTGGGCTCTGGACCTGGACCGGCCCCTGGACGCGGCCGTCTCCACGACGGCCCTGCACTACCTCGACCGCGACACCCTGCTGCGCGTCTACCGGCAGCTCGCCGCACTGCTGCGGCCCGGCGGTGTCCTGGTCAACGGCGACCACCTCCCCCAGGACGACACGGGCCCGGCCGGGATCGCCGCCCATGTGGGGCAGTGCCGGGCCGGCCGGCAGCGGGTGTTCGCGCACGAGGACTGGGGCTCCTGGTGGGCCGCCGTGGCCGACGACCCCGAGCTGACGGACCTGCTCGCCGAGCGCCGCCGCCGCGAGGCACCTCTCGGCACCGGCCGCCCCGCCGAACTCCCCCTCTCCGCCCATCTGGAGCTGCTGCGGCAGGCGGGCTTCGCCACGGCGGGCCCGGTCTGGCAGTACGGCGAGAGTTGCGTGGTCGTCGCGGTTCGCTGACCCGGGCGCCTGGCGCCGCCCTGGGCTGGCGGGCGGCGCCAGGCACCCGGACAATACATGCAGGAATCGCTATATGTTAATGTCGCCATGACAGCCCCGGCCGAGGCGCCGCGGGCGGCACGAGCACACGCAAGGAGCCACCCCATGACCACCGCCCAGCACATCACCCACGAAAACCACGCGCACACCCACGGCGACGACTGCGGCCACGCCGCCTTCACGCACGGCGACCACACCGACTACGCCCACGACGGCCACATCCACCGGATGCACGAGGGGCACGTCGACGAGTGCGCGAACGGCGGCCACGCGGTGCACCAGAACCACGACCACCAGCACGGCGACGACTGCGGCCATCTGGCAGTGCGGCACAACGACCACACCGACTACGTGCACGACGGCCACCGCCACGCCGCGCACGAGGGGCACTGGGACGACCACTGACGGACCCCCGCCCCGGCGCCACCGGGACAAATTGGAAATCGTTGTCATATGCTAATGTGTGCATATGACAACGACGCCCTCTCCTCCGACGGACGATCCGGACCAGACCCTGCAAGCGGCCAGCGAGCTGCTGCGCGCGCTGGCCTCGCCCGTACGGCTGGGTATCGTGCGGGAGCTGTCCGCCGGCGGGAAGTACGTCCATGAGCTGGTGACGGCTCTGGGAGTGAGCCAGCCGCTGGTCTCCCAGCATCTGCGGGTGCTGCGGACCTCCCGGATCGTCACCGCCCGGCGTCAGGCCCGTGAGACCCGGTACACCCTCACCGACGACCACGTGGCTCACATCGTGCTGGACGCGATCCGGCACGCCCAGGAGTAGCGCACGGGGTGCCCCTCTTCGAGGGGTTACGGGACGAGAGGACGGACTTCCTCGGCCACGAAGCGGACGAAGCCCTCGGGGTCCGGCTCATCGCCGGTGGGTTCGAGGACGACGGTGTCGGCACCGGCGGCGACCAGGCGCTGAACGGCCTCGGCCACCGTACCGGCGTCGCCGGCGACTCCCAGGTCGGGGATCTTGTCGGTGCCGGAGGCGGTGCGCTCGGCCTGGAGACGTGCGGCGGCGTCCGGCCCGGTGGCGGTGAGGAGATAGACGACCACGCGGTGGGAGCCGGTGCGACCTGCCGCCGCGCGGCCCTCGTCGATGAGCCGGCGGGCCTCTCGCACGCCGTCCGGCGGGTTGGCCTCACTGAGCAGCGTGCCGTCGGCGGCCTCGCCGGACAGGCGCAGCGAGCGGGGGCCGGTGACGCCGGCGAGCACCTCGGGAGCGGTGGGCGGGGGCCAGTCGAGGCCGACGTCGTCCAGCTTCACGTACCGCCCGTCAGTGGTGACGCGCTCGCCGCGCAGCAGCGCCCGGAGCGCGTCGAGGTACTCGCGCAGCAACGTGACCGGCGACTCGGCCCGCGCTCCGACCTGCCCCATCCAGTCCTGCACGCCGTGCCCGACGGTCAGCGTGAAGCGCCCCGGGAAGAGCCGGTCCAGGGTGGCGGCCTCCATCGCGGTGAGGGCGACGTTCCGCAAGGGCACGGGCAGCAGTCCGATGCCGACTCGCAGCCGTTCGGTCCAGGCGAGCGCGGCGGACGCGGTGGCGACCCCGCCCTCCAGGAAGCAGTCCTCCCAGAACCACAGCTCCTCCAGCCCCGCCGCCTCGGCGGTACGGGCCATGTCACGCAGCTTCTCGGGGGGCAGCTGAGGCCGGAAAACAGCACCAAGAGTAGTCATGGATGCTTACCTACCCTTAGCGCTCAGGATCAACAACTGCTTTACGCTGTTTGGTTCTTGACGCCGTCAGACGGCTTGCGGACGGAAGCGCACGTCACCGGCCCGGGGACCGCGCCCGCGAAGCCGGGCCGCTCACCGGTTGTGACTTCGATCGATAGGTGGCCCCACCGAGTCCTGTCCTTCTATCCTCGCGCTTTCACGAAGCGTGATGTCCGACGGGTGGTCAGACAAACGAAAAGTGTCTCGGACCAGCAAGAATGAGCATTGTCGAGGTCCTTGGTCCTGCTACCGCGCGGCCGCGTTCGGGCCGGGTGGCCTCCGACCCGAACACGGTCGGCTGACTAGCAAGCCGGCGTCGGCGCGGGCAGCGGGTGCTGGCCGCGCTGCGCACCGCCCGCACTGAAGTCGCGAACCTCTCTGGCGGTTGGCCGGTGAAGCGGCGCCAGATGCGCGCGGGCAGGTGATCGTGGGCCTGGATGGCGTCCTCGTCCTGGCGCACTCCGAGAACAGGATTGCCACCGCGACCTGGAAGAGAACCTTTGGGCACCACCCGATGACGGGGTTCGTCGACCACGGCCGCGGTGGGTCCGGCGAACCCGTCGTGGGCCCGTTGAGGTCTGGCACGCGGACATCGATCGCGTCGCCGATGCCCGTACTCGGTGCGCTGCGGGCCTGAAGTCGCCACGGGCACCCGGAAAGTGCCTCGTCCACGGGCACAACGACATCAGCACTCCCTGTTCCCGCCGACAAGAGGCACTTCCTCTGCGCCCGGGGCAAGGCCAACGCGGCCGCCCCATATGAAAGCCCCGAGGTCACTTGTAGACGTTGAATTCTGCGACTGACCACCAGTTACGGGCAACATTGCTGGTATTGACGACCTTGATATAGCGAGCTGTCTGCGTCGGGAAGGAAATCAGGTGGACTCGTTGGCCGTCCGCTACGGACGTGACCTTGGTCCAGTCGGTTCCATCCGTGGATACGTATACGTCTGCGCTTCGCGCATAGTCGCTGACACTGCCGCCGACATCCAGCACGATCTTGTCGCAGGTCTGTGTCTGCCCCATGTCCACTTGGATCCATAGGCCGTCGTACTGCCCTGTTCCGGAGCTGTACCGAGTGTCGGAATTGCCATCGAGCATGTTTCCGGGCGCATCCCACTGGCTTGCGTCCGAAGCCTTTGCGGTCCAGCCTGTCCGCGGCAGCGCAGGACCAAGATCTATGACGTCGAACGATGATCCACCTGCGTCTGCTCCGCTGGCCCCCTTCACGGAAACCGTGACCTTCCCCGCTGGAAGCCCCTTCGGAACGTAGGCGCTGATGCTCGTGTCCGACCAGGTGTCTATTTCGGCATAGCTCGATCCGAAATACACCGTACCCAGCCCCTGTGCATCGCCGAAACCAGAACCGCGAATCGTGAACTTGGAGCGCGGCATTCCTCGTCCCGGCTTCAATTAACTGAAGGTCGGCGATGGGAAGCTTGACAGCTTCTTGGTGGTGAACATCGCCGAGGTACCGCTTGGTAGCGTATAGGTGTACGAGCCGTCGGTGGATATCTTGAAACTCTTGCTGTCGGCGGTCCCGTTGAATACCTGAAGGTCTTCGCGGCGCTGCCCGACGGCGCCCGTGACCCTCACCCCTTCGGTGGCGAGTCCGCCGCGTCACCAACCTCTCCGAACAGCACGCCTAGGGCAGCACGGCGAAGCCGTCCAGTTCCACCAACGCCTCCTCGTCCCACAGCCGGACGATTTCGACGACGGCCATGGCCGGGTAGTCGCGGCCCGCCAGTTTTCGCCAGAGGCGGCCCAGTTCGGAGGCGTGGGCGCGGTACGCGGCGACGTCCGTCGCGTAGACGGTGACACGGGCCAGGTCGGAGGGGGTGCCGCCGGCCGCGGTGAGAGCGGCCAGCAGGTTGGTGAGGGCCCTCTCGAACTGTTCCGGCAGGGTCGCGCCGACCACCTTGCCGTCGCCGTCGAGGGCGGTCTGCCCCGCCAGGAACACCACCCTGGACCCGGCGGCCACGACGGCGTGCGAGAAGCCGGCCGGCGGGGCGAGGCCGGGTGGGTTGACGCGTTCGGCGGTCACCGGGCCTCCAGGTGGGCTGCGTACAACTCCTTGGCGATGATGCCGCGTTGGACCTCGCTGGCCCCCTCGTAGATGCGTGGGGCGCGCACCTCCCGGTAGAGGTGTTCGAGCAGGTGACCGCGTTGCAGCGCGCGGGCGCCGTGCAGCTGGACGGCCGTGTCGACGACGTACTGCGCGGTCTCGGTGGCGAGCAGTTTCGCCATGGCGGCACGCTGGGGCACGTCCGGGGCGTCCTCGTCGTACGCCGTCGCCGCCGCGTAGACCATCAGCCGGGCCGCCTCCGCGCGCAGGGCCATCTCGGCGACCTGGTGGGAGACGGCCTGAAGGTCCCTCAGCTTGCCGCCGAAGGCGTCCCGCCCGGCGGTGTGGGCGAGGGTCGCGTCGAGTGCCGCCCGGGCCATACCGACCGCGAAGGCGCCGACACTGGGGCGGAACAGGTTGAGCGTCCCCATGGCGACCCGGAACCCCCGGTCCACCTCCCCGAGCACGTCGTCGGCCGTCACCGGCACGGCATCGAAGTCGAGCGCGCCGATGGGGTGGGGGGAGAGCATGTCGAGCCCGGCACCGGTCAGCCCCGGCCGGTCGGCCGGCACGAGAAAAGCCGTGACACCGCGCGCCCCTGCCCCCGGGGTGGTCCGGGCGAAGACGGTGTAGAAATCGGCCTCGGGGGCGTTGGAGATCCAGCACTTCTCACCGGTGAGACGCCAGCGGGTGGGGCCGTCGGGGGCGGCGGCGAGTTCGGCGGGAGCCGGTGAGTCGTAGCCCGCGTGCGGTGAGTCGTGGACCGCGCGCCCGGATCCCGGAGAACCGCCGGCAGGAACCCGGGCGCCCTCGGTTCCACCGCCGGATGCTGCCGCGCCCGGTGAGCGACCGGCATGGGAACCGGCACCCTGGCTGCCGCCGCCTGACGCCGCCGCGCCGAGTGAGCCACCGTCACGGGCCCCGGCGCCTCGAAGGCCGGCCCCGGACGCCACCGAGCCCGATGAGCGGTCGGCAGGAGGCCGAGCGCCCCGGGCACTGCCGTCGGGTGTCGCCGGGGCCGACGAGCCGCCGCCACGCATCCGGGAGCCTTGATCGCCGCCGGGTCCGGCCTGACCCCGAGCGCCGTCGGACGCGGTCCGGCACCGGCAGCCGCCGTCGGCCGCCGTCCCAGCGCCGCCGCCGGAGGCCAGCGCGGAGCCGGATGCCGTCCCTCCCGGGGAGCTGGCGTCGGCCGCCGCGTCGGCACCGCCGTCGGACGCCAGACGGCCCAGTGAGCCATCGCCGAACGCCACCCCCAGTGAGCCGTCCCGCTCCGCCCGCAACCCCAGTGCCGCCGCATCCGACCCCGCCCCCGGCTCACTCAGCGCGAACGCCGCCACCGCACTGCCGTCAGCCACGTGAGGGAGCCAGCGGGCGCGTTGGGCCGCCGTTCCGTGGGCGTGGACCGGGTGGGCGCCAAGGCCCTGGAGGGCGAGGGCCGTTTCGGCTTCCGTGCAGGCGTAGGCCAGGGACTCGCGCATCAGGCACAGGTCGAGCGCGCCGGAGGTGAAGAGGCGGCCGAGCAGTCCGAGGCTGCCGAGCTCGGCGAGCAGGGCCCGGTTCACCCGGCCCGGTTCACCCTTGTCGGCCAGCGGGCGCAGCCGCTCCGCGGCGAGGGCGCGCAGCTCGGCACACCAGGCGAGTTGTGCCGGTTCGAGCGAGAATGCGGTCATCGCCGGTCCCTTCTCCGCCACCCCTGCCTCCCGGGGCCGGGCCACTCCGAGGTTATCGCGGACCGTTGACTGCCGTCACCAACACGATACGCTCCAAGGGCGAGCCCACCACGCCAAGGGGGCGAATCGTATGAATCCACGGGGTACGGCCCACGTCGACACCTTCACCCGTGACCATCTGCCACCCCCGAACCAATGGCCCGAGCTCCGTTTCGACCTGCCGGAGCTGCGCTACCCCGAACGGCTCAACTGCGCCGCCGAACTGCTCCACGGCCCGCCCGGCGACCGCCCGGCGTTCCTCACCCCGGCCGGAGAGCCATGGACCTACGCCGACCTGCGCGCCCGCGTCGACCGCATCGCGCACCTGCTCACCGGCGAACTCGGCGTCGTCCCCGGCAACCGCGTGCTGCTGCGCGGCCCCACCACACCGTGGCTCGCGGCCTGCTGGCTGGCCGTGCTGAAGGCGGGGGCCGTCGCGGTCACCGTGCTCGCCCAGCAGCGCCCGCACGAGCTGAGCACGATGTGCGAGATCGCCCGCGTCCGGCACGCGCTGTGCGACATCCGGGCCGTCGACGACCTCGCCAAGGCCGAGATCCCCCACCTGCGGATCACGACCTACGGCGGTGACGCCCCCGACGACCTCCTCAACCGCCCGGCGCCCGGCACACCGTACGAGGCCGTCGACACGGCGGCCGACGACGTCGCGCTGATCGCCTTCACCTCCGGCACCACCGGCCGCCCCAAGGGCTGCATGCACTTCCACCGGGACGTCCTGGCCATCGCCGACACCTTCTCCCGGCACGTCCTGAAGCCCGGCGCGGACGACGTGTTCACGGGCAGTCCCCCGCTCGGCTTCACCTTCGGGCTCGGCGGGCTGGTCGTCTTCCCGCTGCGGGCCGGGGCGAGCGCACTCCTGCTGGAGCAGGCCGGTCCCAGGCAACTGCTGCCGGCCATCGCCCGCCACCGGGTGTCCGTGCTGTTCACTGCCCCGACGGCGTACCGGGCGATGCTCGACGAGCTCGACGGATACGACGTCTCGTCCCTGCGCCGCTGCGTCTCGGCCGGCGAGAACCTGCCGGCGGCCACCTGGCGGGCCTGGCACGACCGCACCGGCCTGCGCGTCATCAACGGCATCGGCGCCACCGAGCTGCTGCACATCTTCATCTCCGCGGCCGACGAGGGGATCCGGCCCGGCACGACGGGCGTTCCCGTGCCCGGCTGGCACGCGCGCGTGCAGGACGAGCACGGCGAGCCGGTGCCCGACGGGGAGCCGGGGCTGCTCGCGGTGCGCGGACCGGTGGGCTGCCGCTACCTCGCCGACCCGCGGCAGCGGGAGTACGTGCGCGGCGGCTGGAACATCACCGGGGACACCTACGTCCGCGAGGCCGACGGCTACTTCCGGTACGTCGCCCGCGCCGACGACATGATCATCTCGGCCGGGTACAACATCGCCGGGCCCGAGGTCGAGGAGGCGCTGCTGCGGCACCCGGACGTGGTGGAGGCGGCGGTCGTGGGGCGGCCCGACGAGGCCCGGGGGCAGGTCGTGGTGGCCTTTGCCGTCCTCAAGGAGGGCGCCGAACGGCACGCCGGGGCGCTGCGCGCCTTCGTGAAGAGCGAGCTGGCGCCGTACAAGTGCCCGCGCGAGATCGTCTTCCTGGACGCGCTGCCGCGCACGGCCACCGGCAAGCTCCAGCGGTTCAGGCTGCGCACGGGAGGGCTCCCGGACGGCGGCACCGAAAGCGACCGGGAGTGACCCGTACGACCTAAGATGATCAACGTGTCCGACCAGCATGCACCACGGTCTCTCATCGTCACGCTCTACGGCGCGTACGGCCGCTTCGCGACGGGCCCCGTACCCGTCGCCGAGCTGATCCGGCTGCTCGCGGCGGTCGGGGTGGACGCCCCGTCCGTACGCTCCTCGGTGTCGCGGCTGAAGAGACGCGGGCTGCTCGTGCCCGCCCGCACCGCCCAGGGCGCGGCCGGGTACGAATTGTCCCCGGATGCCCGCCAGTTGCTCGACGACGGCGACCGGCGCATCTACGCCACGGCTCCTCCCGAGGACGAGGGGTGGGTGCTCGCCGTGTTCTCCGTGCCGGAGTCGGAGCGGCAGAAGCGGCACGTGCTGCGTTCCCGGCTGGCCGGTCTCGGTTTCGGCACGGCCGCGCCGGGCGTGTGGATCGCGCCCGCGCGGCTGTACGAGGAGACCCGGCACACCCTCCAGCGGCTGCGGCTGGACGCGTACGTCGACTTCTTCCGCGGCGACCACCTCGGCTTCGCCCCGACCGCGGAGGCCGTCGCCCGCTGGTGGGACCTGGCCGCCATCGCCAAGGAGCACGAGGCGTTCCTCGACCGCCACGCGCGCGTGCTGCACGCCTGGGAGAAACGCGGGGACACCCCGCCGGAGGAGGCCTACCGCGACTACCTCCTCGCCCTGGACTCCTGGCGCCATCTCCCCTACTCCGACCCCGGCCTGCCGTCCGAACTGCTCCCGGAAGACTGGCCGGGCACCCGCTCGTCGGCGGTGTTCCAGGGGCTGCACGAGCGGCTGCGGGACGCGGGCGCCGAGTTCGTGGGGCTGCTCAGCTCCCCAGAGTGAGGCGCGGCTTGGGCGCGTCCGTGCGGCCCGTCTGCGGGCGGCGGCGGCCCACGCGGTACGGGGCCGGCCAGACTGCGCCGGGGCCCGTGTAGCCCTGTTCGGCCGCCGCGTGCAGGGTCCAGTGCGGGTCGTAGAGATGGGGGCGGGCCAGGGCGCACAGGTCCGTACGGCCCGCCAGGATCAGGGAGTTGACGTCGTCCCAGGAGGAGATCGCGCCGACCGCGATCACCGGGATGCCGGTGGCGTTGCGGATCCGGTCCGCGAACGGAGTCTGGTACGACCGCCCGAACTCGGGCCGCTCGTCCGCCACGACCTGCCCCGTCGACACGTCGATGGCATCGGCGCCGTGCGCGGCGAAGGCCCGGGCGATCTCGACGGCGTCCTCGGCCGTGGTCCCGCCGTCGGCCCAGTCGGTGGCGGAGATCCGGACGGTCATGGGCCGCTCCCCCGGCCAGACGTTCCGTACGGCGTCGAACACCTCCAGCGGGAACCGGAGCCGCTTCTCCAGCGAGCCGCCGTAGGCGTCGGTGCGGCGGTTGGTCAGCGGGGAGAGGAAGCCGGAGAGCAGATAGCCGTGGGCGCAGTGCAGTTCGAGCAGGTCGAATCCGGCCCGGGCGGCGCGGCAGGCGGCGGCCGCGAACTGCTCCCGGATGTCGGTGAGTTGCGCGCGGGACAGCTCGCGCGGGGTCTGGCTGAACCGCTTGTACGGCAGCGCGGACGCCGCCACGAGCGGCCAGTTGCCCTCCTCCAGCGGCTCGTCCATGCCCTCCCACATCAGCTTCGTGGAGCCCTTGCGGCCGCTGTGGCCGAGCTGCACGCCGATCGCGGTGCCGGGCGCCCGGTCGTGCACGAAGTTCGTGATCCGCTTCCAGGCCTCGGCCTGCCGGCCGGTGTAGAGGCCGGCGCAGCCGGGCGTGATCCTGCCCTCCTCGCTGACGCACACCATCTCGGTCATCACCAGCCCGGCCCCGCCCATGGCCCGCGCGCCCAGATGGACCAGGTGGAAGTCACCGGGGACGCCGTCGGCCGCCGAGTACATGTCCATGGGTGAGACGACGACCCGGTTGCGCAGGGTCAGGCCCCGCAGCCGGAACGGCGTGAACATCGGGGGCGTGCCGGGCGGGCAGCCGAACTCCCGCTCCGCCGCCTCCGTGAAACGGCGGTCGCGCAGCCGCAGGTTGTCGTGGGTGACGCGGCGGCTGCGGGTGAGCAGGTTGAAGGCGAACTGGCGGGGCGGCTGGTCCAGGTACAGGGCGAGGTTCTCGAACCACTCCAGGCTGGCCCGGGCCGCGCGCTGCGTGGAGGCGACGACGGGCCGCCGCTCCGCCTCGTACGCGGTCAGGGCCTCCTCCAGTGAATCCTGTTCCTCCAGGCAGGCGGCCAGGGCCAGGGCGTCCTCGACGGCGAGCTTGGTGCCGGAGCCGATGGAGAAGTGGGCGGTGTGGGCGGCGTCGCCGAGGAGGACGACGTTGCCGTGCGACCAGCGGTCGTTGACGACCGTGCGGAAGGTCGTCCATGCCGAGTTGTTGGATTTCAGAGGGCGGCCGTGGAGGGCTTCCGCGAAGATCTTGGCGCAGCGTTCGACCGACTCGGCTTCGCGGAGTTCGTCGAAGCCGGCCGCGTGCCAGACCTCCTCGCGCATCTCGATGATCACGGTGGAGGCATCCGGCGCGTAGGGGTAGCCGTGCAGCTGCATCACGCCGTGCTCGGTCTCGGCGATCTCGAAGCGGAAGGAGTCGAAGGGGAAGTCGGCGGCGAGCCAGATGTAGCGGCAGCGGTGTGTGGTGACCCGGGGGTGGAAGACGTCCGCGTAGGTCTCGCGTGTGGTGCTGTGGATACCGTCCGCCGCGATGACCAGGTCATGGGTCTGCGGGAGTTCTTCCGGGGCCTCGGTGCGGAAGCGGAGGTCGACGCCGAGTTCGCGGCAGCGGGTGTGGAGGATCTCCAGGAGGCGTTTTCTGCCGAGTGCGGCGAAACCGTGGCCGCCCGAGGTGTGCCGTACGCCTCGGTGCACGATGTCGATGTCGTCCCAGCGGACGAAGTGCTTTTGCAGGGCCCCGTAGACCACCGGGTCTGCGTGTTCTATACCGCCTAGAGTTTCGTCCGAGAGGACCACGCCGAAGCCGAAGGTGTCGTCGGGGGCGTTTCGTTCCCAGACGGTGATGTCGCGGGTGGGGTCGAGGCGTTTGAGGAGGGCGGCGGCGTAGAGGCCGCCGGGGCCGCCGCCGATGATTGCCACGCGCAGGGGGTGGCTTGTGTCGTGGTTTGGGTGCGGGTTGTTCGTGGCTGATGGCGCAGTTCCCCGCGCGCTTGAAGGACGTGCACTCACCGTCCGCTCCATTTCGGGGGGCGCTTCTCCGTGAATGCCGCGTGGAACTCCGCGTAGTCCTCGCCTGTCATCAGGAGGGCCTGGGTGGAGGCGTCCAGTTCGACCGATGCGGCCAGGGGCATGTCCAGTTCTGACGTGAGGAGGGCCTTGGTCTGGGCGTAGGCCAGGGCCGGGCCGTCCGCCAGGCGGCGGGCCAGTTGCTGGGCCGCCTCGTCCGCTCGGCCCTCCTCCGTCAGTTCGCTGATCAGGCCGATGCGCTCGGCCTCGGGGGCCCGGACCGAGTCGCCCAGCATCAGGAGGCGGGTGGCATGGCCGAGGCCCACGACCCTGGGCAGGAGGTAGGCCGCGCCCATGTCGCCGCCGGAGAGGCCGACCCGGGTGAAGAGGAAGGCGAAGCGGGCCGTGGGGTCGGCCACGCGGAAGTCGGCGGCCAGGGCGAGGACCGCTCCGGCACCGGCTGCCACGCCCTGTACCGCCGTGATCACGGGGAAGGGGCATTCCCGGATGGCGCGGACGACCTGGCCGGTCATCCGGTTGAAGTCGAGGAGCTGGGCGGTGTCCATGCCCAGGGTGGCGCCGATGATCTCGTCGACGTCGCCGCCGGAGCAGAAGCCGCGGCCCTCGCCGGCCAGCACCAGGGCCCGTACGGACCGCTCCCGGGACAGCTCCGCGAGCAGGTCGCGCAGGTCGGCGTAGGCGCCGAAAGTGAGCGCGTTGAGTTTCTCGGGGCGGGCCAGGGTGACGGTGGCGACGCCGTCGGTGAAGTCGACGCGCAGGTGCTCCCAGCTCGGGGTGCGGGCGGCGGAGCCGGTGAAGGGACTCATGACGTGCGGCCTCCTCGGGCGGGCACTGCCTCACTGAGCTCTACCCCACGAAGTTATCACTCATTCGTGACTACCGTCATGAGTGCGCGATAGACCGTCCGGGTAGGACTTCACGGGGAGCCGGGTGTGAACCGGGCCGGTCACATCCGTCACAGATCATCCACATCGGCGTAACGGCGGGAGCAGCTGTGCGAGGCACGGCGTTCACCTGGGTAAGCCGTGCGGCAAGGGGGCCGCAGGTCACCCGGCAGTGCCCCTCGGACGCCACGGAAGAGTGGCGCCGTACCATTCATAAGGTTGAAAGCAGGATGTCCTGCTCCATGAACGGACCCGCCTTGTACGAACTCTCCTCAGCCCCCGCCTCCTGGCGCGTCGCGCTGCCGCACACCGCCGCGGCGGTGCCCGTGGCCCGCGCCCTGGTCCGTACGGCGCTGGCCGAGCTGAAGCACGGGGCCGACCGCGACACGGCGGAGCTGCTCACGGCGGAGCTGGTGGCGAACGCCGTGGAGCACACCTCCGGCGAGACGCCGATCGAGCTGGTGGTGGAGCTGATGCCGTCGGGCTGCCAGGTCGAGGTGCACGACACCGACCCGAAGCCGCCCGGCGATCTCACCTGCCCGTCCGGCGGGGTGCCCGATCCCTGGCAGGAGCACGGGCGCGGTCTGCTGCTGATCCGCGCCCTGAGTTCGTCATGCGGGCACCGGCCGACCGAGTCCGGCAAGGCGGTGTGGTTCCGGCTGCCCGTGATGCCGGCCCAGCGGCGCCCGTCGGCGTGACGCGGTTCAGCCCAGGGTCGCGACCAGCACCGCCTTGATCGTGTGCAGACGGTTCTCCGCCTCGTCGAAGACGACGGAGTGCGCCGACTCGAAGACCTCGTCCGACACCTCCAGGAACTCCAGGCCGTGGGCCGCGTGGATCTCCTGGCCGACCTTGGTGCCGAGGTCGTGGAAGGCCGGCAGGCAGTGCAGGAACTTCACGTCCGGGTTGCCGGTGGCGCGCAGGACGTCCATGGTCACGGCGTACGGGGCGAGGGCGGCGATGCGCTCGGCCCAGACCTCCTTCGGCTCGCCCATGGAGACCCAGACGTCGGTGGCGACGAAGTCGGCGCCACGGACGCCCTCGTCCAGGGTCTCCGTGAGGGTGATGCGGGCGCCGCTGGTCTCGGCGAGGGCGCGGGCCCGGTCGACGACCTCCTCGGCCGGCCAGTAGTCCTTCGGGGCCACGAGACGCACGTCCATACCGAGCAGGGCGCCGGTGACCAGGTAGGAGTTGCCCATGTTGAAGCGGGCGTCGCCGAGGTAGGCGAAGCTCGTCCCGGTCAGCGGCTTGGCGCAGTGCTCGGTCATGGTCAGCACGTCGGCGAGCATCTGGGTGGGGTGCCAGTCGTCGGTGAGCCCGTTGTAGACGGGCACACCGGCGTGCGCCGCCAGTTCCTCGACCTTCTGCTGGCTGTCGCCCCGGTACTCGATCCCGTCGTACATCCGGCCCAGCACCCGCGCGGTGTCGCGCACCGACTCCTTGTGGCCGATCTGCGAGCCGGACGGGTCGAGGTACGTCGTCGAGGCTCCCTGGTCGGCGGCCGCGACCTCGAAGGCGCAGCGGGTGCGGGTGGAGGTCTTCTCGAAGATCAGCGCGATGTTCCGGCCCCGCAGGTACTGCGTCTCGGTCCCGGCCTTCTTGGCGGCCTTCAGCTCGGCTGCCAGCTCGACCAGACCGCGGAACTCCTCTTCGGTGAAGTCCAGCTCCTTGAGGAAGTGGCGGCCGGCGAGGGCGGTCGGGACTGTCGCCATGGGGCGCTCCAGGTATACGGCGGTACGGGGACGGACGGGACTCCTGGAATACTATACGAAACTTGGCATGCCTATACGTCGATGTGGGTGCCTATACGGGCTCCCGTTTGACCGGACAGCTCATGCACCGCGGTCCGCCCCTCCCCCGCCCCAGCTCACTACCCGGGATCTCTATCACTTCGATGCCCTGTTTGCGCAGGTGGGTGTTGGTGGTGGCGTTCCGCTCGTAGGCGACCACGACGCCGGGTTCGACGGCCAGGACGTTGCAGCCGTCGTCCCACTGCTCGCGTTCGGCCGCGTGCACGTCCTGGGTGGCGGTCAGCACCCGGATCTCGTTCAGACCGAGCGCGGCGGCGATCGCGCGGTGCATGTGCTCCGGGGGATGGTCGGTGACCTTGAGCTCCTTCTCGCCCACGCCCGGTTCGATGGTGTACGAGCGGAGCATGCCGAGCCCCGCGTACTGGGTGAAGGTGTCGCCGTCGACCATCGTCATCACGGTGTCGAGGTGCATGAAGGCACGCCGCTTGGGCATGTCGAGGGCCACGATCGTCTCGGCGGAACCGGCGGCGAACAGCTTGTGCGCGAGCATCTCGACGGCCTGGGGCGTGGTGCGCTCGCTCATGCCGATGAGCACCGCCCCGTTGCCGATGACGAGGACGTCCCCGCCCTCGATGGTGGACGGGTAGTCGGCCTGCCCCTCGGACCAGACGTGGAAGGTCTCGTCGCGGAACAGCGGGTGGTGCCGGTAGATCGCCTCGAAGTGCACGGTCTCGCGCTGCCGGGCGGGCCAGCGCATCGCGTTGATGGAGACGCCGTCGTAGATCCACGCGGAGGTGTCGCGGGTGAAGAGGTGGTTGGGCAGCGGGTACAGCAGGAAGTCGTCCAGTTCCATGACGTGGAAGCGCACCGAGGTCGGCTCCGGATGCACATCGAGGAACTCGCGCTTGGTCATGCCGCCGACCAGGAGCTCGGCCAGTTCCGCCCCGGGCAGGGTCTCGAAGGCGGCTCTCAGATGGTCGGTGGCCAGCGGGCCGTACTCCTTCTCGTCGAAGACCCGGTCCAGGACGAGGGCCCTGGCCGCCGGGACCTCCAGGGCCTCGGCCAGCAGGTCACCGAAGAGGTGGACGGTGACGCCCCGGTCGCGCAGCACGTCGGCGAACCCGTCGTGCTCGGCGCGGGCCCTGCGCACCCACAGCACGTCGTCGAAGAGCAGCGAGGTCTTGTTGCTGGGGGTGAGCCTTTTGAGCTCGAGATCGGGCCGGTGCAGGATGACGCGGCGCAGCCGCCCGGCCTCGGAGTGGACGTGGTAAGCCATGCCTCCATCCTGACCATCACAGCGCCTGTTGACGCGCTGCTCGCGCGTTTCGGCGAACTCTTGTTTGCGTCTGCCTGACGACAATCAGCCCGCTCCGGGACGCCCCCCGGTCAGCCGCTGGGCAGCGGCTGGAGCAGCTCCGGCCGGGCCAGCATGCGCCGCGTCTCCCGGCCCGGGTCGAGCACGGCCCGGGCGACGATCCAGCCGGCCAGGGCGTGCGGCTCGGCGGGGTCGGCGGCCAGCTGTCCGGCGTACCGGGCGAGCGCGGCGGCGGCGTCCCCGGCGGCCAGATGCTCGTCCGCGGTGTGCGGGGCGGCGGGATGGGTGGCAAAGGCGTGGGTGCGGACGTCGGGCCACCAGGTGCGGTCGGGGCGGAAGCGGGGGCCGTCCGACGGCATCTCCACCGCGGGGTCGACGTTACGCAACCGCCACTCGGTGCGGTGCAGCGCGGCTGCCGTACGGGCACGGGTGAGGGCGGCGTCCGGGACCGGCTCGCGCAGCCAGCCGTCCAGGGTGCGGGCTAGCCCCGACACGAGGGCGCGGCCCTGCACGGTCAGACGGCCGCTGGTCAGCAGGGTGCGCACGGCCAGGCGGCTCTGCAGGCGTCGCAGGGCGAAGAAGTAGGCGGCCCGCTCGACCGCCTCACCTCCCTCCGCACCGGCCAGCCGGTCCCGCCAGAAACCCGCGACGCCGGTGAAGGCGTATGCGCCGTGCAACAGGCCGGTGAGGTGGCGCGGGTCGGTGCGCCAAGGGGCGTAGTAGCGCTCGGCCCGGTCGTCCTCCAGCAGCGGGAACAGGTGCAGGAGGGCAGCCAGTTTGCTGTGCTGAAGCTCGTGCACCAGGGTTTCGGCGAGGGCGAGCGCTGAGGCCGGGCGGACGATGAGCATGCCGCCGAAGGAGTCACCGCTGGAGGCCGACACCTGCACGAAGGGGGGCGGGGGCGGGCTGACGGCGGTGCGCCCGAAGGGCACGATCGCCCGGATCATGGCGGGGTCGACCCGCCCGGGGCCCGGTATGCCCGGGCGTGCGAGGATCCGCACGGCCTCCCCGAACAACCGCTGCCATTCCTGTGCCTCGTCCTCGTCGAGCCGGGCGGGGGGCAGGTGGTCGTCGAGATCGCGGTAGGGGTCGAGGTCTTCGAGTACGACGGTGACGGGGGCCGTGCCGTCGGGGCCGGTGTGGGTGAGGGTGCGCAGCGGAAGCCATATGCCCCCTTCTGCCACTGCCTCGTCCACGTCCGCACGCTCTCTCAGCGGGTGACAGGTGGCCCGCACCGTCCCGGTCGCGTTGCCCGGTCCCGTGACGGCCAGTTCTCCCCCGGCCGTCGTGGCCCGGCCGACCGCCAGGCCCTCTCTCGCATCGGGGAGTCGGACCATGCCGAGACCGGGCAGGGGCAGCCGCCCGCTGGTGAGGGGAACGTCGAGGGTGGTCTCCGTGCCCGCGTGCAGGGAGGCCGAGAGGGCCAGCGCACACAGGTGGCCCGCCTCCGCCCACAGCGGCGGCCCGGTCGCCGTGCCCTGCACCCTGCGCAGCATGTGGGAGATCCAGCCGCCGGTCGCCGGGGCCAGCAGCAGGCGTTCGACCGGCTCGGGCGACTTCTCGGCCGCCTCCTTGAGGACCCGCCAGGCTTCGGCGGCCGGGGCGAGGGGGGTGGGCAGGGCGTCCAGATGGTCGAGGAGGGTGCGCAGGAGCAGCAACCGCCGCGCGCGTTCTGCTCGTTCGAGGAAGGCGACGGCCGCTGCCGAGCCACCTCCGGCGGCCAGCTCCGCGAAGAGCCGGTCCGGCATGCGGAAGGGAGCGAGGTGCTGCTCGCTGGTCATCGTCGCGGGCCTCCGGTCGCTTGGCGGACATGCACAGGACCCGGTGCGCGTGCGGGTGTCGCACCGGGCTCTGCCGTCGGGACAGTCGGCGGCTAGTGCCCCAACAGGCAACGTTCGCCCCGTCGCGACGCCCGGCACGCCCTCTCGCCGCACCGGCCGAAAGCCCGAGTACATCCAGTACGAGGGCTTCCGGCCGGCACTCCCCCAAGCTCTGCGAGCAAGGGGCACCCCCAGAGCACGCACCGGACGCCGCTCCTTGACGGGCAAACGTTGCCTGCCGCGGCACTAGTCGGCTCGGGCGCCCGAGCCTTCACCGCTCCTCATGCTGCTGCGGGCGCGCAGTACCTCGGTCAGCAGGCGCGTGCCGGGGGGCAGGGCGGGGAGACCGTCCACGGCACTCAGGGGCAGCGCCGCGAGGTCCGCCAGATCGGATTCCCAGACATCGGTCCCCGCGGTGGCGACGACCGGATCAGGTGCGGCGGCGGCTCCGGCGTGGTGCAGAACGGGCGGCTGGTCCAAGATGCTCCCCCTTCTCGCACGGTGGCACGCGATGCCCCGTGTTTTTCCATCATGGCCAATACCCCCCGGAGCGAAAACCGTACGATCACGCCACTGATCATCGCCGATCACACCGCTGCCCCGGTGCGGTTGCCAACTCGGCCAGAGCGGCGGCGAGTTCCTCCTTCAGGTCCGAATCGTCGTCGAGAGCCACCACGGCGTCGAACAGCTCCCACAGTGCCTCCGGCCCCCTTCGGGCGAGGCCGCCGAGGATGTTGACGACGTCGGTGCGTGCCCTGCTGTGCCGGCGGAGTACGGCTGTGACACGGGGGTTCAGCGCGGCGACGACCGTCTGCCGTTCGTCCGGGTCGTTCATCTGGGGGTAGGCGAGGAGGGCCTCCACCGCTCGCTGCATCGCCGTGAGGGGGCGCGGCGCGGCGTGCGGTCCGGCGGCGGGGGGCAGGGTCTCGGTGCGGTCGGGGCCCTGGAGCCGGATCTCGGGATGCTGCAGCGTACGGCCCTCTTCCCTGAGGGACGCGATGCGCGCTCGAACGGCCGGAAACAGTTCCTCCGGATCGGGCGGCGCGGGCAGCACGGCCGCCCGGTCGGCCAGCAGACCGAGGAGGGCGTCGGAGAAGAGGCCGGTGCCGCGGACCGGGTCGTTGGCCGCCGCTCTGCCCCGGCCGGCGGCCCGCAGCACGGTCTGCCGGTGCACATGGGTGGGCCGCCCCACGGGCAGGGCGTCGGCGGGCAACGCCTCGCGGAAGGCGAGGTCCTCCTCGAAGGTCTCGCAGGCGTCCACGATCCACATCTGCTCACGCAGTCCCGGCACGGCGTCACCCGCGAACCGGGCGAGCGCGGAGTCCAGGTCGATGCCCACCTTGTCGGCGGCGCCCGCGTCCGCGCAGAACAGCCTGAGACGCCCGGCCCGGTCCAGCACACCGTGGCCGCCCCACCACACCCACAGCACATCGCCCTCGGCCAGGGAGAGTTCGCGGACGAGGACCCTGCGCAGGGTCGCCTGGTCCGCACGCTCGTACGGGAGCTGCGGGTCGTACGACGGCAAAGGTGCCAGGTGCAGCCGCAGTCGGGACTCCGGCACCCCGGCGTCCCGCAGCAGCCGCCGGAACCGTACGGCGTCCCGGGCGGGCCCGGGCAGCCGCCAGGCGTCGCCGGCCTCGTACGCCTCGATCCCGACGATCAGGGCGTGTACCCGGGCGGGGTCGACGGGCGGCATCGGGGCGGTCACGGCAGGTGGTCCACGATGTGGCGGTACACGGCCGGGTTCGTCCAGTAGGCGCTGTGCGCGGCGGGGAACGGCTGCCCGCTGTCGACGGCGACATCGGTGACACGGCCCGGGAAGAGCCCCGCGCCGAGATAGCCGAGCAGATCGCGCGGGTCGTACAGGTTCAGCCAGGCGGGGACGTGCGATGGCAGGGGCGCAGGATGTTCGAGGGAGGGCAGCGAGCCCGACTCGTAGAGGAAGGGCCCCTGGGAGCCCGCGGTCACCAGGAGCCCGACCTGCGGCAGCGGGGCGGAGATCAGCGTGTCCAGGGCGATGATGCCGCCGAGGCTGTGGCCGACCACGGCGACGGGCGGCTCCAGGCCGGCGACCAGGGTGCGCAGGCCGTCCCGGAAGGCCGCGCCCCGGCTCAGGTAGCGCAGGATGTCACCTGCGGCGGGGTGGGTGGCCTCGGTGAGGGCACGCCGGCGGCGCTCGACGGCGCGCGAGGCCACGGCTGCGGCCGTCCGCAGCAGGTAGGAGCGCAGCCCTCGCTCCGCGCCCCGGGGCGGTGCGCCGAGGGCCTCGGCGATCCGGTCGGTGACGGCGTCACGCGTCTCGCCGACGGGAACGAGCGGGGAGTCGGCGTCGAGCGCGTCGGCGATGAGGCGCGCGGTCAGGGAGCGGGCCGCGACGACGGCGAGGTCCGCCGGGTCGAGGGCGTCGGCCGCCGGGCCGAGCAGGGGGTGGGCGGCCAGGTCGGTGCAGGCCCGGGGCAGCCCGTGGCCCAACTCGGCGGCCGGGGCGTCACCCTGGCCGGCGAGTGCCGTGAGCAGCGCCCGTATGGACTGCTGCGGCGGTACGGAACCGGGCGGTCGTTCGGCGACCGGGCCGGATCCGGCGGCCGCAAGGGCCAGCTCGGCGTACGGGTCGTCGTAGAGGAGGGCCCATGCCGAGGTCGCCTCGTCGCTCGGGTTCGGCTCCGCCGGGCCCTCGCGGAGACCGCGCGTGGTGCCGGACCGGGGTGGCAGGCTCGCTCCGCCGGCCGCGAGCGTGGCACCGTGTGCCGCACCCCAGTAGTAGGGCAGGACGCGAAGTCCGGTGCGCTGTGCGGCCAGTCCGGCCGTCACCCGCTCCAGCAGCGCGGTGAAGCCCGGCTCGCGGACCCCGGTCCCATGGACGAACACGACCGCCGTCATGCGCCCCCCCCGTGGCCCGATCACCCTTGTGGGAATCAACTTACCCACATCACAGAGGAGTTGAAGCCCGACGAACAGCAGCGGCCTGCCGCCGGGAGGTTCCCGGGCGGCGGGTCGTCGTCCGGCGCTCCGCTTCACATGGGCATGGGATCCACGTCGCACTCGATGCGCCGGCGCTGGCGGGCGGCCTGGAGCCAGGGGTGGTCGTTGCGCAGCACCGCGGCAAATCCCTCCACCGCCTTGCGCTGAAGGACGTCCGCCTCGTCTCCGCGCCCGAGCCCCCGCAGATCGAGGGCGAGGTTGGACGTGCAGGAAAGGGTGAGGGGGTGGTCCTGGCCCGCCACCTCGGTCAGCAGCGGCAGGTTGGCGGAGTCGAGCGCGTGCGCCCGCTCGAAGTCGAGCCGTGCATAGGCGGTGTTGGCCTGGCCGATGCCCACGGTGAGGGTGATGATGTGACGCGCCCCGACGGTGTCGCTCAGCCGGCGCACCACGTCGTCTTCCAGCTCCTGCGCGGTATCCAGTGAGCCGAGGGCCCGCTGGGTGGCCGCCAGGTTCGCCCGGGTCACCAGGGTGTGCGCATGGTCACCGCCGAGGCGTCGCACCAGCCTGGTCACGGTGGACTCCGCGATCCGGAGCGACCCTTCCAGGTCCCCTGCCAGACGCCGGTCGACGCAGACGTTGGTCGCCGTGGTGAGCGAGTCGAGGTGCTCGTCGCCGTAGCGGGACTTGAAGTTGCGCAGGGTCTCCTCGGTGAGCTTGGCGCCCTCGGAGAGATCCCCGTCCCGGCGGCGGCAGACTCCGAGGGAACGGGCGATCCGCAGCGTCAGGGGGTGCTTCTCGCCCAGCGCGCTGAGCGCCTGGCGGTAGACGTCCTCCTGCCACTCTCGCGCGTCGGAGTAACGGCCCGCCTCGCGCATGTCGATGCCGACGCAGTGCATGGTGTTGAGCGTGAAAAAGCTGGCACCGCCGAGCAGCAGGTCGCGCTGGCGGGCGGTCTCCTGATCCAGCGACAGCGCTTCTCTGAACTCCCCGCACAGTCTCAGGTCGACGCCCCAGCTGTGGCTGGCCCGCAGAGTGGCCGGGTCGTCGGGTCCGAACAGTGAGCGAGCCAGTTCGGTGGCCTCCTTGCCCAGGTCCCGCGCCTCCTGGAAGCGGCCCTGGTAGCGGTGGGCGTCGGACATCTCGCACAGGGAGTCGATGAGTTCCTCCGGTTCCACCTCCATCCGGCGGGATACTCCCAGCGCCTTCTCGGTGAGCGGGATCGACTCGGCGATCTGGCCGACCTGGCGCAGCAGGAAAGCGAAGCCCTTGGTCATCCGGACGACATAGATGTCCTCCTCACCCGAGGCGGCGAGCCAGGCGCTCCACGCCTGCCGGCCGAAGGACGCGGCGCCTTCGTGGTCGCCCCAGTAGTAGAGGAACCACATGGTGTCGTAGACCAGGTCGCGCACATAGGGGTCGGTGCTGGTCACCGCCTGGGAGGCGAGCACGTGGGGGAGCAGCGCCTGGTAGTCGCGCCATTCCTGGGAGGAGCCGAAGGGGCCGCGGTTGGCGGCGGACAGCAGCTGGTGGGCGGCGTCCCGCATCCGCTCGCGTTCCTCTTCGCTCAGCTTGGCGAGGAGTACGGTCTGGAGCAGTCGGTGCATCTGGAGGGTGCCCGCGCGCGGGTCGACCTTGATCAGGGAGAACTGACTGAGGTCGCGGATCGCCCGGTTCAGTTTGATCGGCTCGCGCAGCATCGGGTCGATCTGCGGCGTGATGCTGACGCCCCGGCTGCTGCGCAGGATCGACCTCGGGATCGGCTCGGGGGCCATGCTGGCGCAGATGTCGAGCAGTTGGCGGGCTCCCGGGTTGTTCTCCCTGATCCGTTCCAGGGAGATGTCCCAGGCGGCGGCGACGGAGACCGGGTAGTCGGGGCTCTGCTCGATCTCCAGGATCTCCGGGCTGCGCTGGGCGAGCAGTTCGAGGTACTCGTCGACCTCCATGCCGGTGACACCGAGCCAGGCGCCCGCCTGCTCCACGGCGAGAGGCAGGTCGCCGAGGGCTTCGGCCAGCCGGTCGGCGTCCTCGCGGGGCAGGTCCTTGGCGCGCTTCTGGAGCAGCTCGATGGACTCGTCGCGCTCGAAGACGTTCACCGGCAGGGAGGTCGCCACCCGTTCCCAGCCCCGGTTCCGGGAGGTGACGATGACCTTGCCCGGCCCGTTGTGCGGGAAGTAGCCGCGCACCGCCTCGATGTCCTCGGCGTTGTCGAAGACCAGCAGCCAGTTGTCGTACGGCGTCCCGGTCCGCAGCGCCTCCAGCACGGCGGGCACGGCGGTGTTGGCCGCGGCGGCGCCGAGGCTGTCCTGGCCGGCCGGTGCGACGCCCAGCTGGGAGGCGAGCGAGGAGAGCGCGGCCAGGATGAGGCTCTCGCGCTCGGCGGGGATCCAGCAGATGATCCGGTAGTCGCGCTGGTGGGTGTAGATGTACTCCAGCGCCAGCTGGGACTTGCCGACGCCACCGAGGCCGTGCAGGGCGTTGGGCAGCACGGCAGCGGTGTCCTGGGCGGCGAGCTGCTCCTCCACGGCCCTCAGCAGCGCCTGACGGCCGACGAACGATGTGTTGCGCATGGGCACGTTCACCAGTAGGGCCGGCGTTGCGGTCGTGGTGCGCTGCATGAGCGGCTCTGCCTCCGGGGTCTCTTGTGGGTGGGCGCCGGTCGTCGGAGACGGCGCGGTTTCTCCGGTCGGATCGGACACCGCCGAATCCGGGTTGATGTCCGCTGGGCTGGATGGAGTCGTTTCGCCCGGATTATTCACCTGTGGGGGTGGCTGGACGGACGCGCCGTTCTCCACCTGTTCCGCCGCGGCGGCGGGCGGGTTCCTGGACAGGTTCGGCTCGATGCGCCGCGCCCGGTCGGCGTAGGGCCCCGACAGGGCACGCATGACGGCCAGTTCGCTGCGCGCCCAGCCGCGTTCGGTGGGGTCGGGGAGCCTGGTCCGCAGCGGGTCGTGCAGGGCGGCGCGCAGGGCGACGCCCTGCTCCCCCGCGGCGGGCAACTCGCCCACCACGCTGACGGTGTGCGCGAGTTGGCTGCGCGTGGTGGTCGCGAGCAACGCCTCGCGCACGCCCTCGGCGAACTCGGGGCGCCCCTCCCCTCCCCCCTCCCAGTCGATCAGCCCGCCCATGAGGATCTCGGCGAGGTGATCGGGACCGGTCTCCGGCATGACGCGTCGCCGCAGCTGCTCGACGAGGTCGAAGTCGAAGGGAACGGCGGCGAGTTGGGTGGCGAGCCGGCGGGCCGAGGGAGTGGCCAGGCTGAAGAAGCGCCGTACGGCGGCGGTGGCGGCCCGGGGCAGGCGCGGGGCGCGCAGGCCGGGAGCGGGCGCGCCCTTGCTCAGGGCGCCGGCCAGCACCACGGGCAGCGCACGCCGGACGCCCCGCCCGCCGGTGACCAGGTCCGACCAGGCGGCGAGGGAGGCGGGCTTCAGGGAGAGCACCGGGACGGCGACGGAGTCGTCGCCCGCGTCGGGCAGCGGTCGCATCGGATCGGGGCCGCCGGGCGGCGCCCAGTGCCCGAGGCTGCCGTTGGGGACGCCGAAACCCCCGGCCTCCAGAACGGCCGGGTAGGGGTAGAGCGAGGACCGGTGGCGCAGGTGCGGCGGCAGCAGGTGAACGAGGGCGGTGGGGCCGGCGTGGGCGAGCCGGCCGAGGAGTTCGTCGGCGGCGGTGGCGGCCCAGCCGTGGGCGAGTCCGTCGGTGACGACGAGGAAGATCCGGCTGCCCCGGCCGTCGAGCAGTTCGGCGGGGTCGGCGACGGCCCGTCCCGTGGACCAGCGCAGGGTGGCGGTGCCGGTGCGCGGCACGGTCGCCCGGAGCGTGCGCACGGACCGGAAGGCCCCGCTGTGCTCGGCGGCGCGGGCCAGGCGTGCGGCGCTCTCCTCCCAGATCCGCATCGTGGGCGCGTCGTCGAGCAGCAGCACGAGGTCGAAGGCGGAGACCCGGGCGGGTCGCAGAAACGGCATCCACAGTCCGTCGACGAGGCCCTGTTCGGCGGTGGTCTCCTCGTCCAGTTCCAGGCTGTCGCGGGACGGGATGCGGCGGGCCAGATGGTGCAGGGCGCGCGCGAGCAGGGCCGTGACGCGGCCGGGGCCGGACGGGTCGGGTTCGGCCTGGGGCAGCAGCGGCGGCCCGAGGCGCAAAGTGAAGCGGCCTTCGGGGTGGGGTAAGAAACGGCTGACGGCCCCGGCAACAGCCCGGTCGGCGGCAGGGAGCGACGCGTCGGGGGCGCTGCTCGCCGGGGGCGGCTCGGGAGGAAGGTCCCTGTCGGCCGCGGGCAGACCGAGGAGTGCGTCGTCGTCCGCCGGCGGCCTGGCCGGCCGTTCGGCGCCGGCGTCCTGCGGGCGGGCCTCCTCCACGGCCGTGACCGGTGCCTGCGGAGCCGCGCCGCCGGCACCGCCGTACCGGCTCCGGTGCGCGGCCAGCCATACCGCGTCGGCGAACTCCTGCCAACGCGGGACGAAGTGATCGGGAGCGGCCGGGACCCGGTCTCCGCGCCCGCTCGCGCGCGCGAGCGGCTCGGGGGACACCGAAGGAGGCGGCGCCGATCCCGATGCGGGATCCCCGTCGCCTGGTCCGGATGCGCGCTCCCGGGTCATCAGCGGCCCTTCGCGAGGTCGCGGAGCAGCAGTTCGACGAGCTTACGCCCATCACCGTCAGCCTGAAAACCACCCGCAGTAGTCATCTGGACAGCGTTGAGCAACTGGTCGAGGGAGTGCACGCCGCCCGCCTGGACCCGCTGAACGAACAGGTCGACGAGGTCTTCGGTGCCTCGCGGCCTGAGCCCCAGGTGCCCTTCCACCATGGCCAGTAGTTGCTCCCGGGTGGGGGTGTGCATCTCCATCGGCAGGCAGCGGCGGCGGAAGGCGGCGGGAAACTCCCGCTCCCCGTTGCTGGTGATCACCACGACCGGGAACTCCCGGCACTCGACGCGTCCGCTGCGCACCACGGCCCGGCACCCGGGGTCGCTGGTGTGCACGCTCGCGGCCTCGGCGGCGTCGCGCACCAGCTCCGGAACCTCATAACTTCCATTCTCCAGAACGTGCAACAGGTCGTTCGGCAGGTCGATGTCGCTCTTGTCGAGTTCGTCGACGAGAAGCACCCGGGGTCGTTCGTAGGGCAACAGGGCGGTTCCCAGCGGTCCCAGTGTAATGAACTCGCCTATAACCGGCGCAAGTTGACCATCTCTTGACACGGTCGCGTGGTTGACGGTCTGTTCGTCTTCTTCGAACACCGGCTCCGCGCGGGCCGCGTCGCGCAGCCCCGCCTGCCAGGCGGCGATGGCCTGGGCGCGGCCCATGGCGTCGTGGACGTACAAGCCGTCACGCAGGCTGGTACGGCTCACGATGTTCCATTCGAGTACGCGGCCGAGCCCCAGCTCACGCGAGATCAGGTAGGCGAGCGTCGACTTGCCGACGCCGGGCGGGCCGGTGATCAGCAGGGGGCGGCGCAGCAGCAGGGCGGCGTTGACCGTCTCGATCTGCTCTTCGTCGAGCTGGGGGATGAGGCCGCCGGGCCCCAGGCGGCGCAGCGCCGCCTCGGCGTCGTCCGGGGGCGGGGGCTGCGCCGGGCCGCCGCGGAATTTCCGCCACGGCGGCGGGTCCGGCAGCACGGGTGGAGCGTCCTGCGGGCGTCCGGTGGCATGGAAGACCCGCCAGTCGTCCGCGGCCGTCCGTTCCTGTGCGCTCATGCCGAAGCCTCCTAGCTCAGCTGGCGAGATCGCCGGGGTCGGTGGTCTGGACGTCGACGACGCGCGTGGGGTCGTCCCAAAGGAAGCCGACGTTCCTTGCCAGGTACTGGACCGCGTCCTCCGCGCCGCTCTCGGCGTTCAGACGCATGCGGTGCATAACGGAAGGAAGCTGTACGGGCATCGTGACGGCCGCGAAGACCGCGGTCACCACCTCGCGCCTCTCCTCTATGAACACGCCTCTGCGGTCCCAGACGGCCAGCCCGACCCCCTCCGCGATCGCCGCTTTGAGTGCCTCCAGGGCGGGCGCCCCGCTCGGCGCGTCCAACAGCACTGCCGTACTTCTTGTTTCCCCCGCGAGAGAGATCTGCCACGCGCGCAGCCGCCGGGCGTCCGCTTCTCTCCAGGCGTGCACCGTGATCCCGTGCTGCTTCAGAGCCGCCCAGCGCCGCTGCCACTGCTGCCGGACCACGGCGTTGTCCGTACGCATGCGTTCCAGGCTGCGTAGATGCACTCCGTACCGCAGGCCGAGCGGAGTGGGCTCACCGTCGCCGATGGCGAACGTCAACCCGGCCACATCGTGGTTCATCAGATCGTACGGAAGGAGGAACTCTATGTACGCAGGCGGCTCCTTGAGTCCGCCCGCGTCCGGTTCGCGGGGCACCAGCCAGAGCTGGGTGCCGCGCCGGAGCGCCTTGTCGACCGCTCGGCCGAGGTCGTCCAGGGGGATCGTGTCCGGTTCGCCGGGGCGGGGATCCCAGCGGCCCGGGGTGGCGTTCGTCCAGGTCCGCACGGTCACGTCGGTGCTGCCGTCCCGGGCCGGTTCGACGGCGACAACGAGGGTGCGGGGGATGTCGGCCGACCACGCCACCGCGGCGCGTCTGTCCCGGCGCCTCGCCACCTCGGCGGTCAGGCCCACGCGTACGGCCCAGTCGTCGACCCACGCGGTCAGCGCGTGGCGGTGGTCGAGGGTCCGGGTGAGGCGGGCCGCGTGGTCGAGGAGGAGGACGGCGGGCGGCAGGCCGTCCTCCTGCACGTTCCACTCGAGGAGGTGGGCGAAGAGCTGCTCGGGGGTGAGTCCGTCGGGCAGGTCGATGCCGGCGAGTTCCTCGGCCAGCCCGTCCCGTAAGCGTGCGGCGGGCAGGTCGCCCCGGGAGAGGGCGACGCGGGCGCTCTTCTCTTCCTCTTTGGACAGCGGCCCGATCAGGGCGGGGGCAGGAGTGATCAGCCGCTCGAGCTCGTCTCCGGCCGGGGCGCCTTCGAGAATGCGGACCACCCCGACCAGTACGTGCTCGCCGCCCGGCACGCTCAACGCGGCGGTCACCAGGCTCACCACGTCCTCACGGAGCCGCACGCCGCGCAGGTCGACCGGCCGGCGGAGCTGGCCTCCGAGCAGACTGGCGAACTGCACCCTGCTCGGCGCGTCCTCCACGCAGCCCAGCTCGCAAAGGACGTCGGTGAGCTGTAACAGCAGCTCGAAATCCGGCTGACGTCCGGGTTCGCCGGACTCGCCGGGCGTCGCACCTGTCTGCACCGACTTTCCCCCTGAGTCGGTTCACCTGCCTAGACCGACCAGCGAAGTTAGCACGGCAACACACGGTTCACCAGGGACGGTTGGGACCGGGATCACGGCGTCCGGACGGATCGCGCCGAGGTGGCGCGAGCCGGCCGGACGCCGCCGCGCGGGGTCACAGCCTCGGGTCCACCGGCTCCGACTCCAGCGCCAGCACCCCGAACACCGCCTCGTGCACCCGCCACAGCGGCTCGCCCTCGGCCAGCCGGTCCAGGGCCTCCAGACCGAGCGCGTACTCGCGGATCGCCAGGGAGCGCTTGTGGTTGAGGAACCGCGAGCGCAGGCGGGCCAGGTTCTCCGGGCGCGTGTACTCGGGGCCGTAGATGATCCGCAGGTACTCGCGGCCGCGGCACTTGATGCCGGGCTGCACCAGGCGGCCCTGCGCGTCGCGGACGAGTGCGCCGACCGGCTTGACGACCATGCCCTCGCCGCCGCGGCCGGTCATCTCCAGCCACCAGTCGACACCGGCCCGGACGGATTCCGGGTCGCCCGTGTCGACGTACAGCCGCCGGGTGGTCTGGAGCAGGCCGCTCCCGTCGTGCTCGACGAGCCGGTCGAGCAGGGCGAGCTGCTCGTCGTGCGGCAGTGCGGCGAGGCTGCGGCCCTGGACCGCGAGGATCTGGAACGGTGCCAGGCGGACGCCGTCCAGGCCGTCCGTGGTCCAGCAGTAGCGGCGGTACGCCTCGGTGAACGCGGCGGCGTCGGCGGACCGTTCCCGGGTGCGGGACAGCAGTCCGGTCACGTCGACGCCCCGTGCCGCCGCGCCCTCCAGCGCGGCCAGCGCGCCCGGGAGCACCGCGCCGGACGCGGCACCCACGGCGGCGTACTGCGACCGCAGCAGCCCGGACGCCTTCAGCGACCAGGGCATCAGCTCGGCGTCGAGCAGCAGCCAGTCCGTCTCCAGGTGGTCCCAGAGGCCCGCGTCGCCGATCGCCGTGCGCACCCGGTCGAGGATCTCCTCGGTGAGGGCGTCGTCGTCCAGGAAAGGGCGGCCGGTACGGGTGTAGAGGGACCCGGTGGGGCCTCCCCCATTCTCGGCTGCGCTCGAGCGGGAGGTGCCCCCAACGCCGAAGCGCTTGCGGGCCGTCTCCGCGTCCCGGCACACCAGGGCCACCGCCCGCGAGCCCATGTGCTTCTCCTCGCACACGACCCGGGCGACACCGTCCGCCGCGTACTGCGCGAAGGCCTCGGCCGGGTGCTCCAGGTAGCCCTCGACATGCGAGGTCGCGGTCGGCGCCATCGTCGGCGGCAGGTACGGCAGCAGCCGCGGGTCCACCGCGAAGCGGCTCATGACCTCCAGGGCCGCGGCCGCGTTCTCCTCGCGGATCGAGATCCGGCCCTGGTGCCGGGTCTCCACGACCCGGCGGCCGTGCACGTCCGCCAGGTCCAGCGGGCGGCCGTCCTGCCCGCCGGGGGCCTCGGCGCGCAGCGGCTTCACCGGCTCGTACCAGACCCGCTCGGCCGGTACGTCGACCAGCTCGCGCTCCGGCCAGCGCAGCGCGGTGAGCTTGCCGCCGAAGACCGCGCCGGTGTCCAGGCAGATGGTGTTGTTCAACCAGGTCGCCTCCGGAACCGGTGTGTGCCCGTAGACAACAGCCGCCCGGCCCCGGTAGTCCTCCGCCCACGGGTAGCGCACCGGCAGGCCGAACTCGTCGGTCTCCCCGGTCGTGTCGCCGTACAGGGCGTGGCTGCGGACCCGGCCGGAGGTGCGGCCGTGGTACCTCTCGGGCAGCCCGGCGTGGCAGACGACCAGCCGGCCGCCGTCGAGGACGTAGTGGCTGACGAGGCCGTCGATGAACTGCCGTACCTCGGCGGCGAACTCCTCGCTCTCGCCCGCCATCTGCTCGATGGTCTCGGCAAGGCCGTGGGTGTGCTGGACCTTGCGGCCGCGCAGGTATCGCCCGAACTTGTTCTCATGGTTGCCGGGCACGCACAGGGCGTTGCCGGACTTCACCATCGCCATCACACGGCGCAGCACGCCCGGGCTGTCGGGGCCGCGGTCGACCAGGTCGCCGACGAAGACGGCGGTCCGTCCCTCGGGGTGGGCCCCGTCCGTGTAACCCAACTTGCCGAGCAGAGACTCCAGTTCGGCGGAGCAGCCGTGGATGTCGCCGATGATGTCGAAGGGGCCGGTGAGGTGGGTCAGGTCGTTGAAGCGCTTCTCGGTGACGACGGTGGCCTGCTCGACGTCCTCCACGCCCCGCAGGACGTGCACCTTGCGGAAGCCCTCGCGCTCCAGGTGCCTGAGGGAGCGGCGGAGTTCGCGGATGTGGCGCTGGATGACCCGGCGGGGCATGTCCGCGCGGTCGGTGCGGTCCGCGTTGCGCTCGGCGCACACGTTCTCGGGCACGTCGAGCACGATGGCTATCGGCAGGACGTCGTACCGCCTGGCCAGCTCGACCAGCTGACGGCGCGCCTCGGGCTGCACGCTGGTCGCGTCCACGACGGTGCGGCGGCCCGCCGCGAGGCGCTTGCCCGCGATGTAGTGCAGGACGTCGAAGGCGTCCTTGGTGGCGCTCTGGTCGTTCTCGTCGTCCGAGACGAGACCGCGGCAGAAGTCGGACGAGATGATCTCGGTCGGCTTGAAGTGCCTGCGGGCGAACGTGGACTTGCCGGATCCGGAGGCGCCGACGAGGACCACCAGGGAGAGGTCGGTGACGGGCAGGACGCGCCCCTCGCGTACGTCGGTCATGCCGCCTTCGCCTCCTTCGGGGTGGTCAGTGTGAACACGACCATCTGGGTGGGCGGTCCCACCTCCGGGTCGTCGGGGCCGACGGGTACGAACTCGGCCTCGTATCCGTGCCGTTCGGCCACCGCCTCCGCCCAGGCCCGGAACTCCGCGCGGGTCCACTCGAAGCGGTGGTCGCCGTGCCGGACGTGCCCGGCCGGGAGGCTCTCCCAGCGCACGTTGTACTCGACGTTGGGGGTCGTCACGAGGACGGTCCTGGGCCGCGCGGCACCGAAGACGGCGTACTCCAGGGCCGGCAGCCGGGGCAGGTCGAGGTGCTCGATCACCTCGCTGAGCACTGCGGCGTCGTACCCCTTGAGCCGGTGGTCGGTGTAGGCGAGCGAGCCCTGGAGGAGCTTGACGCGCGCGGCCTGCCGCTCGCCCATGCGGTCCAGCTTCAGCCGGCGGGAGGCGATGGTGAGCGCGCGCATCGACACGTCCAGTCCCACGATCTCCGTGAACGCCGGGTCCTTGAGCAGCGTCTGCACCAACTGGCCCTGCCCGCAGCCGAGATCGAGCACCCGGGCGGCCCCGGACGCCTTGAGGGCGGCGGTGATCGCCTCGCGGCGCTGTACGGCCAGCGGGGTCGGCCGCTCCTCTGTCTCGGTCTCCGCCTCGACCGCGTTGTCGATCTCCTCGACCTCGCTGTCGTCCGCCTCCGCCAGCCGCACCAGCTCCAGCCGCTCCGTCGCCTGCCGGGTCAGCGACCAGCGGCGCGAGAGGTACCGGCTGGTGATCAGCTTCTGCTCCGGGTGGCCGGGCAGCCAGCCCTCACCGGCGCGCAGCAGCTTGTCGACCTCGTCGGAGGACACCCAGTAGTGCTTGGCGTCGTCCAGGACCGGGAGCAGGACGTAGAGGTGGCGCAGGGCCTCGGCGAGAGTGCGGTCCGCGGACTCCAGTTCGAGACGGACGTAGCGCGAGTCGCCCCACTGCGGGAACTCGGTGTCCAGCGGCACGGGCTCGGCCGTGACCGTCCAGCCCAGCGGCTCGAAGAGCCGTCGTACGAGCCCGGGGCCGCCGCGGGCGGGCAGCGCCGGGACCTCGATGCGCAACGGCCGGGGCAGGGCGGGCAGTTCGGGCCGGGCGTTGCAGACGCCCTTCATCGCGCTGGAGAACACGTTGCTCAGCGCCACGGCCAGGAGGGAGGAGGCGGCGTACGGGCGGTCGTTGACGTACTGCGCGAGTGCCGCGTCCGGGGCGCCGCCCCGGCCCTTCCCCTTGCCGCGCCGGACCAGGGCCACCGCGTCGACCTCCAGCAGCAGCGCCGCCGTGCAGCGCTCGGCGTCCGCCTCGGGGTAGAGGACGTGGGCCGTGCCGTAGGACGTGGAGAACGCCTGCGCCTTCTCGGGATGCTTGTGCAGCAGGAAGCCGAGTTCGGTGGCGGGGCGCTCCGGGGTGCCGGTGGTCGTGATGGTCAGAAACACGGTGGGTCGACCTTTGATCAGTGGTCTGAACTGCGGATACGCCCCACCGTACAGAGCCGGCCCCGGCAGCACCCGGGAATTTTCGCTAGCCTCCTGATCGACCGGGCGTTCGAGGGGGATTCAGGAAGAGCGCCCACGCACGCGCAGATGCGGAGGCCTCACGTGACAGACGCCGGGACCAGCGGGGGACGGATCGACACCGGCAAACCCCACTCGGCACGCATGTACGACTACTACCTCGGCGGGAAGGACAACTACCCGGTCGACGCGGAGGCGGCCGAGCAGGTGATCTCCCTCTTTCCCGCGGCCAGGGAAATGGCGCGCACCAACCGCCTGTTCATGCACCGCGCCTCCCGGCTGCTGGCCGGGCGAGGCGTCCGGCAGTTCCTCGACATCGGAACCGGCATTCCGACCGAGCCGAACCTCCACCAGATAGTCCAGGGGATCGTCCCGCAGGCCCGGGTGGTGTACGCGGACAACGATCCGATCGTCCTCCGGCACGCCCAGGCCCTGCTGCACAGCGCGCCGGAAGGAAAGACCGCCTACGTCCACGGCGACGTGCGGGAACCGGGGAGGATCATCGCGGCGGCGCGGGAGACCCTCGACTTCACCCAGCCGGTCGCACTGTCCCTCGTGGCCCTGCTGCACCTGGTGGGCGACGAGGACGAGCCCGGCCGGATCGTCCGCGAGCTGCTCGAACCCCTGCCGTCCGGGAGCTACTTGACGCTCTCCCACGCGACGGGCGACTTCGACCCGGAGACCTGGGAGCGGGTCGTCGAGGTGTACCGCAAGGGCGGGACGGCGGCGCAGGTGCGCACCCGCGACGAGTTCTCGGCGTTCTTCGCAGGCCTTGAGCTGGTGGAGCCGGGGGTGGTGCTGGCCGCTCGGTGGCATCCCGAGCTCGGTGAACAGCGCGGAGGCGACGACGGGGGCGACGAGATGCCCCTCTATGTGGCGGTCGGCCGCAAGCCGTGAGGATGGCGCGAGCCGGGAACAGCGGCGCAAGCCGGGAACGGCGCCGCAAGCCAGAACCGGCGGGCTGTCCGGCGGATCGCGCTCCACGCCCGATCCGCCGGACGGCCCGCCTGCCGTCCCGCCGTACCGGCCTTGTCGGCCTTACGACAGCTGGGACTGCACCTGCGAGGAGATCAGCTCCAGGTGGTCGAGGTCGTCCAGGTCGAGGATCTGGAGGTAGACGCGGCTCGCACCGACCTCGGCGTAGCGGCCGATCTTGTCGACGACCTCGGCCGGGGAGCCTGCCAGGCCGTTGAGCTTCAGTTCGTCGGGCTGGCGGCCGATCGCCGCGGCCCTGCGGGCGACCTCCTGGTCGTCCCGGCCGACGCACACGACGAGGGCGTTGGAGTAGGTCAGGTCGTCACCGCTGCGGCCGGCCTCCTCGGCGGCGGCACGGACCCGGCCGAACTGGCGCTCGCTGTCCTCGACCGAGGCAAAGGGAATGTTGAACTCGTCGGCGTACTTCGCGGCCAGCCGCGGGGTGCGGGTGGCACCGTGGCCGCCGACGAGCACGGGGATCTTCTGCTGCGCGGGCTTGGGCAGCGCGGGAGAGTCCGTGAGGTCGTAGTACGTGCCGTGGAAGTCGAAGGTCTTGCCGAGATCCGTCGACCACAGGCCGGTGACGATCTCCAGCTGTTCCTCGAGGCGGGCGAACTTCTCCTTGGGGAACGGGATGCCGTAGGCCTTGTGCTCCTCCTCGAACCAGCCGGCGCCGAGGCCGAGCTCGACCCGGCCGCCGGACATCTGGTCGACCTGCGCGACCTGGATGGCGAGCACGCCGGGGAGCCGGAAGGTGCCGGCGGTCATCAGGGTGCCGAGCCGGATGCGCTTGGTCTCGCGGGCGAGTCCGGCCAGGGTGATCCAGGCGTCGGTGGGGCCGGGCAGACCGTCGACGGAGCCCATGCGGAGGTAGTGGTCGGAACGGAAAAAGGCGTCGAAGCCGAGCTCTTCCGTGGCCTTGGCCACGGTGAGCAGAGTGTCGTAGGTGGCCCCCTGCTGGGGCTCGGTGAAGATGCGAAGATCCATGCTTCCATCCTGCACGCCGGGGTGCGGGACGACGAGCTCGGACCCCCGTCCCGTCCGGTCCCCGGTCGGGTGAAATTACGTCCATACCGCGGGTCCCGCGTGACCGGGCCAGTGACCGGCCTAGTTGGTGATCGTTGGCTCGGGCGGAGCCGGAGCCCCCGGCTCCCGCACCGGCCGTGAGCGCCGGGGCGCCACCCGCGTCGGCCTCCCCGGGGGCCAGGGGCCGAGGAGGCCGTCATGTCCGAAGAGACCGTGCCGCAGCAGTGCGGGACCGGGCAGCCGAAAGGGCTGTTGCAGCAGATGGAGGAGCTGATGGCGGCGTTGAACGCGGACCTGTCGGCGCTGGACGCGGATCTTCAGGCGGCAGGGGACGCCGACCGGAGATCGGGCGAGGAGAAGCAGGTCGGCTGAGCTCCCCTCCCGGGGAGCGTGCCCGGGTGGGCCTTCGACAGCCGCTACCCCGCCTCTCTCTCCGGTAACACCTGTTCCCGGTCCGCGAGTCTGCGGAGCATTTCCAGGACGCGGTCCCGGGACTCGTCCGCCGCGTCGATGGCCTCCATGCACTGCCAGTACGTGCCCTCGTCGTCCGCGGCACAGGCGAGGCCCACGAGGGCGATGCCGACCTCGCCGAGGAGGCCGCCGAGGTACATCAGCGTGTGGCGGGCGTCGCCCAGCTCGGTGAGCTGGCCCGCCCGCAGCTCACCGGGGGCCAGTTCGGGCGGATCGAGAACACCGCAGCCGCGGCCCGCGAGCTCCGTCAAGCCCAGGGCCTCGCCGCGCAGTTCGGGCGGGCCGGCGACCGCGAGGCGACTCCCTATCGCCTGCGCCAGGGCCTGCGCCTGCCACACCTCGGCCAGGATCCCCGGCACGTCGCCGCCGGCGGCCAGGGATCGCCTGCTCGTCACGATGAGCCGCACCGCGTCCATGCGCTGCCCCCGTTCTGTCCGACGCGCTCCGCGCGTCCGTCCGCCCGAACTCCCTTGTTCACTACCCAGAGTGAAGGTGTGTGAGACGAAAAGCCAGAGGAAGACGGAAATCTGCGGACAACAATTCGGATTCGGACCGCATTTTGATTACACAGAGTACAAGTGGACTGTGCGGCTCCTGGAGTGGACTGTGCGACCCCTCGGAGTGGGCTGAGCGACTCCTAGATCGGGAACCTCCGCTCGTTCCGGTCGATCTTCGCGTCCAGTGCCGCCAGCGGGTCGATGCCGAGCACCTCGCACAGCTGGAGCAGATACGCGAGCACGTCGGCGACCTCGTCCGTGACCCGGTGGGCGGTGTCCGGGTCGGTCATGACGCGGGCCGACTCCTCGGGCGTCAACCACTGGAAGATCTCGACCAGTTCGGACGCCTCCACGCTGAGCGCGGCGGCCAGGTTCTTGGGGGTGTGGTACGGCTGCCAGTTCCGCGCGGCCGCGAACTCGGCCAGCCGGCGTTGCAGTTTCGCCACGTCGAGAGGTTCTGTCACGGCTTCAGGTGTACCACCGTGACGCCGTCCGTCCCGGCGGCCCAGGACGCGTCGCTCACCGTGCCGACCAGCCGGATGTGGCCGCGTTCGCACATGCGGGCCGCGAGTCGCAGCAGTTCGCCCCGCTGACAGGGATCGAGTCCCCGGTCGAGGCCGTCGGCGAGCACGGTGAGGGTCTGGAGGGCGGCGGGTACCTCACCGGCCGGGTCGACCTCCAGCACGCCGGGTCCGGTGAGCAGCACCAGTGCGAGCGCCACGTACCTCAACTCCCCGTCGCCCAGCCGGCCGAGCTCCGTCCGGATGCCGTCGCCCCGGTCGAGCGCCGCCCGCACCGTCCCGTCGGCCGACGGCTCGGCCGGCACGTCCGCCACCGGTCCGGCGCAGCCGGCGCGCACCGCCGCGACGAACTGCGTGTGCCGCCGGGCGCACTCGGTGCGGGTGCGCCACAGGACGTCGGCGAGGTTGCCGCAGCCGCCGAGCAGCCGCCCGGAGCCGGCCGGTACGGGGCCGCGCATCCGGCCGGGGTCGGGGTCGCAGGCGAAGACGGAGCGCAGCGCGACCACCATCTGCTCGGCGGCGGCCAGCACCCTGTGCTGCCCGGGCGTCCGGCCGGCCACGCGCAGCGGCAGCAGGGCGGTGCCGAGCCGGTCGTCCGGCAGCGGGCCATGGGTCACCGGCGTCGGCCCGGCCGTGTGCCAGGCGGCCTGCACCGCGGGCTTGCCGGGGTCGCGCAGGGCGGTCTCCAGCAGGACCAGTCCGCCGGCCGTCAACCGCTCACCCACGACGCGCAGCCGGGGCTCGGCCTGCACGGCGACATCGAGCCGGACCGGACCGGCGGGCCCGTCGGCCGTGCAGCCGATCCGGAAGCCGCGACGGCGCTGCGCGTCGGGCCGGGCCCGCTCCGGGACACAGGCGACGGGGTCCGGGAACGCCTCGCCGAGCCCCGCGCCTCCCCCGAGCCGGGCGAGCGCCTCGTACGCGCGCAGCGCGCTGGACTTGCCGCAGCCGCTCGGACCGGCGAGGAGGGTGAGCGGCCCGAGCGGGAGCACGGCGCCGCGGTGGCCGGCGAAAGCGGACAGCCGCAGCTCGGTGATGCGCGGCCGCTCGGGGTGCGCGGTGCCGCCCGCCGGAGGGCCGGGCGGCACGAGGGGGGTCTGAGCGGGGAGCTGGGTCATATCCGGACCGTAGGACTCCGCCCAAGGGACGAACCGTTCCGTCTCCCCGGGCTTCCTACGAACGGGCGACCCGGCCCGCCGGGCGTGTCACGTCACACCCCGGGAATCCCGACCCCCTCCATCAGCCCCGTCACCTCGGTCCCCGCCGGCGTCAGCAGGAACACGTTGCGGTCGACGCGGTGCATTCCGCTGGCCAGGCCGAAGACGACGCCCGTGCTGAAGTCGAGGACGCGCTTGGCGACCTCCGTCTCCGCGCCGGTGAGGTCGAGCAGCACCGGCACGCCCGCCATCAGGGTCTCGGCGACGTCGCGGGCGTCGGCGAAGACGTTCACGCGCAGCACGACGAAGCGGCGTCGCGTCTCCGTCTCGGCTTCGGGTATGGACCGGTGGCCGACGGAGGACGGCCAGGCATCCCGGCCCCGCAGCGGCACGACCTGGGCGAGCCCCTCCCACTGTTCGTCGGTGACATCGTGGCTGTTCACCGGCATGCTCCGTCCTGGCTCGCGCTGGCTGTCTCCATCGGCCAATTCTTGCGCACGGTCACCCGTTCGGCCCAACTGCGACACGCTCCGCCACCTCGATGCGCCTCACAACGGCCGGAACGCGGCTGTGTGACGGGCGTAACTACTCGTGATCAAGCAATGTGACACCTGCGTAACGGGACATTCGTACCGTCGACGGCATGACCACGACGCCACGGCCGCAGCAGGAGACGCAGCAGGTGCGCACCGTCTGCTCGTACTGCGGTGTGGGCTGCGGTCTTGTGCTCGACGTCGGCATGGGGCCGGACGGGCGGCGCACGGTCCTGAAGGCTTCCGGCGACAAGGCACACCCGGCGAACGCGGGCCGGCTGTGCACCAAGGGCGCCACCACGGCCGACATGCTCGCCGCGCCCGGGCGGCTGACCAGCGCGCTGGTCCGGGACGACCGGGGCGAGGAGCCGGTGCCCTCGCCCGTCGCCGACGCGATAGCCGAGACCGCCGCGCGGCTGCGGGCGATCGTCGACGCGTACGGGCCGGACGCGGTCGCTTTCTACGTCTCCGGGCAGATGAGCCTGGAGGCGCAGTACCTGGCGAACAAGCTGGCCAAGGGGTTCGTGCGGACCAACGCGATCGAGTCGAACTCGCGGCTGTGCATGGCGAGCGCGGGCACCGGCTACAAGCTGTCGCTGGGCGCGGACGGGCCGCCCGGCTCCTACGAGGACTTCGACCAGGCGGACGTCTTCCTCGTCATCGGGTCGAACATGGCCGACTGCCATCCGATCCTCTTCCTGCGGATGATGGAGCGGGTCAAGGCGGGCGCCAAGCTGATCGTCGTCGATCCGCGGCGGACCGCCACCGCCGCCAAGGCCGATCTGTTCCTCCAGCTCAGGCCGGGGACCGACCTCGCGCTGCTGAACGGCCTGCTGCACCTGCTGCACGCGGACGGGCACACCGACCCGGAGTTCGTCGCGGCCCACACCGAGGGCTGGGAGGCCCTGCCCGGGTTCCTCGCCGACTACACCCCGGCGGCGGTCGCGGAGATCACCGGGCTCGCCGAGGACGACATCCGCCGGGCCGCCCGGCTGATCGGCGAGGCCGGCAAGCAGTGGATGAGCTGCTGGACCATGGGGCTGAACCAGTCCACGCACGGCACCTGGAACACCAACGCCCTGGTCAACCTGCATCTGGCGACGGGCGCGATCTGCCGTCCGGGCGCCGGGCCGTTCTCGCTCACCGGGCAGCCCAACGCCATGGGCGGGCGCGAGATGGGCTACATGGGCCCGGGGCTGCCGGGGCAGCGGTCCGTGCTCGTGGAGGAGGAGCGGGCGTTCGTCGAGGAGGTGTGGGAGCTGCCGCCGGGGACGCTGCGGGCCGACGGGGCCGGGCAGGGCACCGTCGAGATGTTCCGGAAGATGGCCGACGGGGAGATCAAGGCCTGCTGGATCATCTGCACCAACCCCGTCGCCTCGGTCGCCAACCGCCGTACGGTCATCGAGGGGCTGGAGGCCGCCGAGTTCGTCGTCACGCAGGACGTGTTCACGGACACCGAGACGAACGCGTACGCCGATGTCGTCCTGCCCGGCGCGATGTGGACCGAGGCGGAGGGCGTCTTCGTCAACAGCGAGCGCAACCTCACGCTGACCGGGGCCGCCGCGGATCCGCCCGGGGAGGCGATGGCCGACTGGCGGATCATCGCGGAGGTCGCGTGCGCGATGGGGTACGAGAAGGGGTTCTCGTACGACAGCGCCGAGCAGGTCTTCGAGGAGATCCGGCGGTTCCACAACCCGAAGACGCAGTGGGACCTGCGCGGTGTCTCCTACGAACGGCTGCGCCGGACGCCCGTGCAGTGGCCGGCCGCGCGGGAGGACGGGCCCGAGCGCAATCCCGTCCGGTACGTGGGGGATGACGGGCTGCGGTTCCCGACGGCGAGCGGTCGTGCCGTCTTCTTCGCCCGGCCGCACCTGCCGGCCGCCGAGATGCCGGACGACGACTATCCGTTCGTGCTGAACACCGGGCGGGTGCAGCACCAGTGGCACACGCTCACCAAGACCGGGAAGGTCGCCAAGCTCAACAAGCTGAACGCCGGGCCCTTCGTGGAGCTCCATCCGCAGGACGCCGACGCGCTCGGGGTCGCGGAGGGCGATCTGGTCGAGGTCGCCTCGCGGCGCGGACGGGCCGTGCTGCCGGCGGTGGTGACGGACCGGGTGCGGCCGGGCTGCTGCTTCGCGCCCTTCCACTGGAACGACCTGTTCGGCGAGTACCTGAGCATCAACGCGGTGACGAGCGACGCGGTGGATCCGCTGTCGTTCCAGCCGGAGTTCAAGGTGTGCGCGGTGTCGCTGGCGAAGGTGGCGACGCCCTTGCGAGAGGCGTCCGGGCACCAGGCGGCGAGCGCCGTACGCGAGGAACCGGCCGGGGCTCTGACGCCGACGGCCGTCACCCCCGCCGGGACCGACCCCTTCGGCCTCCAGCCCTCCCCTCCCCCGGTCCTGTCCGCCCAGGAACGCCAGTACCTCACCGGCTTCCTCGCCGGGCTCGGCTCGGGTGCCCCCGGCGTTCCGGTGCTTCCGCCCGACGCGCCCTTCACCCCCGAGCACGCCCTGTGGGTCAACGGGGTCCTCGCCGGCATGTACTCGCGCTCGGCGCCACCGGCCGCCCCCGCGCGGGAGCCGTCCGGCCGTGAGGTCGTGGTGCTGTGGGCCTCGCAGACGGGGAACGCCGAGGAGTTCGCCACCGCCACCGCCGAGCGGCTGACCGCGACCGGGCACCGCACGACCCTCGTCGGCATGGACGAGGCCGACGTCGCCGCGCTCGCCCGCACGGCGGACCTGCTCTTCATCACCAGCACCTTCGGGGACGGCGACGCGCCCGACAACGGCACCGGCCTGTGGGACTCCCTCTCCGGCGAACGGGCCCCGCGGCTGGACGGGGTGCGGTACGCCGTGCTGGCCTTCGGCGACTCCTCGTACGACGACTTCTGCGGGCACGGGCGCCGGCTGGACGCGCGGCTCGACGAGCTGGGCGGCGTGCGGCTGGCCCCGCGTACGGACTGTGAGCCGGACTACGGGGACTCCGCAGGGGCCTGGCTCGACCACGTGCTCTCGGCGCTGGGCGGTCCGGCCGCCGCCCCGGCCGACGCCCCGGCCTCGCGACCGGAGCAGAAGCCCAGTCCGAAGCCCGCCGCCACGGTCGTCCGGCTCGTCGGCAACCGGCTGCTCAGCCGGCCGGGCGCGGGCAAGGAGGTCCGGCGGTTCACCTTCGACACCAGCGGGACGGACCTGGCGTACGAGGCCGGGGACGCGCTCGGCGTGCGGCCGGTCAACGCGCCGGACCTCGTGGCGGAGTGGCTGGCGGTGACCGGGCTGGACGCCGGGACGGCCGTGGAGCTGGCGGGTGCCGGCGAGGTGCCGTTCGCCGAGGCGCTGGCGCGGCACCTCGACATCACGAAGATCACCCCGGACCTGCTGCGGTTCGTCGCCGAACGCGCCCGGGACAAGCACGAGTTGCGCAGGCTGCTGCGGCCCGACAACAAGGACGGGCTGGCGCAGTGGTGCTGGGGGCGGCAGGCCGTGGACGTGATCGCCGAGTACGCGGTGCGGGCGAGTGCCGAGGAGTGGGCCGGGGTGCTGCGCAAGCTCCAGCCGCGGCTGTACTCCATATCGTCCAGCCCGCTGGTCGATCCGCAGCGGGTGTCCCTGACGGTGTCCGTGGTGCGGTACGAGAACCTGCACGGGCGTCAGCGCGGCGGGGTGTGCTCGCCGTTCCTCGCCGACGCGGGGGCGGACACCGAGGTGCCGGTGTTCGTGCAGCGCTCGCCGCACTTCCGGCCCCCGGCCGACGCGTCGACGCCGATGGTCATGGTCGGCCCCGGCACCGGCGTCGCGCCGTTCATCGGTTTCCTCCAGGAGCGACGGGCCCTCGGGCACCGGGCCCCCAACTGGCTGTTCTTCGGCGAGCAGCACCGTGCGACGGACTTCTACTACGAGGACGAGCTGACGGCTCTGCTCGACGAGGGCACCCTCACCCGTCTGGACACCGCCTTCTCCCGCGACCAGCGCAACAAGGTGTACGTACAGGACCGGATGCGCGAACACGGGCCGGAGCTGTGGCACTGGCTGCACGACGGCGCCCGCTTCTACGTCTGCGGCGACGCCTCCCGCATGGCCAAGGACGTGGACCGGGCTCTGCGGGACATCGCGGTGGCACACGGCGGGCTGAGCGAGGCGGAGGCCGCCGCGTACGTGAAACAGCTGGCGGCGGACAAGCGGTACGTGCGGGACGTGTACTGAGCGGGCGGCGTCTCCCAGACGGTTCCTGAGCGCACGGCGGTTCCTGAGTGCGCGGCGGCTTCTGAGTGCGCGGCGGCTCCTTACTCGCCTCACACCCGTCTCTTCACCGCCGTCCGGGCCCCGCTCACCTGCGGCGATTAGCGTCCTGCGGCGTGTACTCGGCAGAAACCACACTGGTGGTGCCCGGCCCGCGCACGCAGTCGGCGGCGGCCGGGCCGCCGCCCCCGGCCCAGTGGCACCGCGTCCTGACCCTGCTCGCCGACATCAGCCTGCTGATCGGCACCCGCGCCGTGTGGGCGACGGCGGCCGGTCACCGGCCGGCCGTGGCCGCGGTGATCTCGGCGTGCTACGCCTCGATCCTGGCGTGCGGGGTGCTGACCCTGGTCGTCCGCCGGGAGCGGTCGCTGGCCCGGGTGGACCTGTGCGTGCTGGTGACGGGCTTGACGCTCGCCCTGTGCGCGTGGATCACGCTGCACCACGGCTCCGACGAGGCGCTGCTCACCACCCAGGCGGCACGGGAGGTGGCCGCTGGGCACCCGGTGTACGGGCAGCCGTGGCCCTGGCTCTTCGGTCACGGCGTGGCCCTCACCCCGACGGTGACCGGGGGCTACGACCTCACCTACGGCTATCCGCCGCTGGCCCCGCTGCTGTCCGTGCCGCTGCTGTGGCTGGGCCACGGCGGTGCCCCCGCGACGGCGGTGAGCACGGGCGCGCTGGTCGTCGGCACGGTCGTGCTGTGGCGGATGCTGCCGGCGCCCTGGCGGTCGGCGGCGACCATGGTGTGCCTGGGCTTCGGGATGCTGCCGTCGTACGGGCGGCTCGGCTACCCGGCGATCGTGGCCCTGGCCCTGCTGGTGCCGGTGGTGGTGCGCTGGCCGCGTGTCGGGGCGGGCGGGCGGCTCGGGGCTGCGGGGCTGGCACGGGCCGCGTGTCTGGGGGCGGCGTGCGCGGCACAGCAACTGCCCTGGTTCCTGGCGCCGTTCCTGCTCGCCGGGATCTACGCCGTGCGGCGCGGCGAGCTGGGCGGCCGGGCCGCGGCACTGGTGGTGCTGCGGTTCACCGGGGCCGCGGCGACCGTGTGGCTGCTGATCAACACCTATTTCGTCGTCAGCGAGCCGGGCCCCTGGCTGACGGGGATCGCCCTGCCGCTGACGCAGGGCGCGGTGCTGCACGGGCAGGGCGTGGTGGACATCTCGCTGTACCTGACCAACGGCAGCGACCGCCTCGACTGGTACTCCTCCGCGAGCCTGTTGCTGCTCGCCGGCCTGCTCGTGCTGTTCGTGCTGTTCGTACGGCGACTGGGTCCGGCCGCGACCGTCCTGCCCTGGTGCGCCTTCTACCTGGCGACCCGCTCGCAGGACGGCTACTACCTGTTGATGACGCCGCTGTGGCTGGCGGCGGCCGTCACCGCTCCCGCGTCGGCGTTCGCCGAGGCGTGGCAGCCACGTGTGCGGCTGCTGTCCGGGCCGCGACGCCGCCCGGCCCGGATCGCCCTGACGGTGCTGCTGCTCATGCCCGCGCTGGGCGGCGCCGCCGTGGCGGCCACGGGTACGCCGCCGCTGCGCATGCGGGTCGTCGCGGCCCGCCACCCCACCCCGGCGACCGTCTCCCGCCTCACCCTCCAGGTCACCAACACGGACGACACGGCCCTCGCCCCGCACTTCACCCTGACCATGGGCCAGGGCATGGACCCGTACTGGCGGATCGTCCGGGGTCCGCGCACCCTGCCCGCGCACGCCACCGCCCGCTATGAACTCGGGCCGCCCAAGGGCCGGTTCACCGTGCCCCGGCCGGGTGCCCGGATCCGCCTGCGCGCGTTCACGGCGTCGCCGCAGACCCTGTCGAGCGCGGATGTGCAGCAGGCGGTGCGCCGGACGGACTGAACCGCTGCGGGGTGTGTCAGCCGATGGCCCGGACGAAGCGCAGGCCTGCGGTGACCGTGGTCCGGCCGCGGATCATGCCCAGCTGGTTCTAGCCCATGCCGAACTGGTCCCGGTCGACGCTGAACTCCGTCTCCAGCGTGAGCCCCGCGGCATTGCCGTCCTTCAGGCGGGCGGTGAGGGACAGCGGCCCGCTGACGCCGCGCACGGTGAGCTGACCGACGACGTGCACCTGGTCGCCGTCGCGGAGCTCGGCGCCGCGGGCCACGAAGGTGATCTCGGGGTGGTGATCGGCGTCGAAGAAGTCGGCGGACCTCAGGTGGGTGTCGCGCTTGGCGTTCTTGGTGTCGAGAGAGGCGACGTCCAAGGTCAGGGCGCCGCGCCCCGGGCGGCGCGTACGGCGTCGCCCCGGACGCCCGCCCCGCGCCCCCGGCCCGGCGGGCCCGGGCTCTCGCGCCGGCCGGTGCCGGTCTGGCCGCCGCGGGCGCCGGCGCCGGGCTGGTCCGCGGGCCGCGCAGCTGAGCCGCCACGCCCCGAGTGACGTTCTCTACACCGTCGTAGAATCCGGGAACACGGGCGCGACGGCGAGCGTTGATCTGGAGACACACCACGTATGAGGAGCCACTTCTTGTCCGCCAGACCGACGGACCCTCCGGGGCACAGTCCCCGACCATTCCGCCACGACATCAGTGATCGCGGCACACGGCGGGATGCCCCCTCGCAATCGATGCGCCGATGAGCGCCGCGAACGCCCTCCTGGGCCTGCTCGCCGTGTTCGTGCTGACCGCGGGCACCGGCTACTTCGTCGCCCAGGAGTTCGCCTACGTCTCCGCGGACCGGCTCACCCTCGCGCGTGAGGCCGAGGCCGGCGACAAGAAGGCCGCCCGCGCCCTGCGGGTGCTGGAGCGGCTGTCGTTCATGCTGTCGGGCGCGCAGCTCGGCATCACGGTCACCGGCCTGGTCGTCGGCTTCATCGCCGAGCCCTCGGTGTCCGCGCTGCTCAGGCCCGCCCTGTCCGGGCTCGGCCTGCCCGACGCGGCCGTGAGCGGCGTCTCCGTGACGCTGGCCTTCGTCCTGGCCACGGTCGTGCAGATGGTGCTGGGCGAGCTGGCCCCGAAGAACCTCGCGATCGCCGTGCCGGAGCGGCTGGCGAAGGCGCTCGCCCCGTCGACACTGGCCTATCTGAAGGTCGTGGGCCCTGTCGTACGCGTCTTCGACAGCGCTGCGAACAAGCTGCTGCGCAAGGCCGGCATCGAGCCGGTCGAGGAGCTGCATCACGGCGCCACGCTGGAGGAGCTGGGCCATCTGATCGGCGAGTCGCACGAGCAGGGCGCGCTGCCCAAGGACACCGCCGCGCTGCTGGACCACGCGCTGGAGTTCTCCGAGCGGACCCTCGACGAGGTGATGGTGCCGCGCGCCGACGCCGTCTTCGTCCGCAAGGACGCCGGCGCCGACGAGGCGGTCGGCCTGATCGCCGAGCACGGCCACTCCAACTACCCCGTCCTCGGCGACCATCCGGACGACATCGCGGGCGTGCTGGGGGTGCGCGAGCTGATGGCGCTGCCCGCCGCCCGCCTCGCCGTCGCGAGCGCCGGTGAGGTGGCCCGGCGGCCGCTGCTGCTGCCGGACACGCTCGCGCTGCCGGACGCGGTGACGCGGATGCGGGAGCAGGACGACGAGTTCGCGGTCGTCCTCGACGAGCACGGCGGCGTGGCGGGCATCGTCACGTACGAGGACATCGCCGAGGAACTGGTCGGCGACATCGCCGACGAGTCCGACAAGGTCACCGTTCTCGCCGTCCGGACGGCGACGGCTGGCTGGTGGACGCCGGCCGCCGGCTGGACGAGGTGGCGGAGGCCACCGGTGTCCGGCTGCCGGAGGACGACGACTACGACACCGTGGCCGGCCTGGTCGTGGACCGGCTCGGCCGCTTCCCGACGGTCGGCGACCGGGTCACGGTCGAGCTGCCCGGGGGCGGGCGCGCCGTGATCGGCGTCCGCACACTCGACCGGCACGTGGCCGACCGCGTCCGGATCAGCCCGCTCGTGGACGCCGAGGAAGCCGAAGAAGCCGAGGAGATGGCGTGAGTTTCCCGATGGCGGTCTTCGTGACCGTGCTGCTGTTGACCGGCAGCGGCTTCTTCGTGGCGGCCGAGTTCGCGCTCGTCGCCGCCAAACGGCACCGCATGGAGAAGGCGGCGGCCGAGGGGCGGCGCGGAGCCGGGGCGGCACTGGCCGGTATGCGCGAGCTGTCGCTGATGCTGGCCGGCGCCCAGCTGGGCATCACCGTGTGCACCCTGGGCCTGGGCTCGGTGTCGAAGCCGGCGATCTCGCACGAACTCGACCCGCTGCTGCACAAGCTGGGCCTGCCCAGTGCCGTGAGCTACGGCGTGGCGTTCGCCGTGGCGATGGCCGTGGTGGTGTTCCTGCACATGGTGGTCGGTGAAATGGCCCCCAAGTCATGGGCGATCGCCCACCCCGAGCGCTCGGCGATGCTGCTCTCCCCGCCGTTCCGGGCCGTGGTGCGGGCCGTACGGCCGCTGATCCGGCTGCTCAACGCGGTGAGCAACGCGCTGGTCCGGCTGTGCCGGGTGGCCCCGCGCGACGAACTGGCCTCGGTGCACAACCGGGAGCAGCTGACGCACCTGGTGGCGGAGTCCGAGCGGCTGGGCCTGATCAGCGCGACCGACTCGGAGCTGCTGACCCGGTCGCTGACCGAGCCGGAGACGCCGGTCGCGGCGCTGCGGATCCCGGCGGCGGAGCTCACCTGGGTCGAGGGCGGCACGGACGTCGAGGCGCTGCTGCGGCTGGCCGCCGGCCTCGACCGCACCCGGCTGCTCGTCCGGGAGAACGGCACCGTCCTGGGCTCGGTCCACGCCCGTGACGCCCTGGTCGCCCGGGCCCGGGGGCGGGCCACGACGGCCCGTGAACTGGCCCGTCCGGTGCCCGAGCTGACGGAGGCCACCACGGTCGCCGCCGCGATCGAGGTGCTGCGCCGCCGCCGGTCCTCCCTGGCCGTGGTCCGCGACACCGCCGGCCGGCTCACCGGTCTCGTCACCCTGGACGACCTGCTGGCCCGTCTGATGCAGCCGGCCGCGGCGGCGTAACGAAGCGGAATCTGAACCTCCAGGACATCTGCACACCGTTCGCAAGGACGCCGTGGGACGGCACACCGGGCGCCAAGTCCAGGACGGCGCATGGGAGCTTGGCGCCGAAGTGCCCGCTTCGGGAATCGGAACGCAATACACGTGCGTGCGACAGGGCGGCGGGATGCGTGAAGAAGTGGGCGCATTTCGTGTGCCCACGGTCATGACAGTGAAGGCGGTCACCGAAAGGCACGGCGCGACGCCGGGAGGCGGTTGGAACTTTTCTCCTGCCGAGTGCTTTGATCCTGCACACGGCGGAGCCGTCGGTGCGGAATCTCGGTTCTGGATCCGGCGACCCCCCACGCGCGCCGCCACTGCGAGACATTCACGCGAAGGGAAACACCTCCAATGAACCTCACCTCTCGGGTCGACATCGCCGAGCTGTCCGACGCCGACCTGGAGAACATCTCCGGCGGCATGGCGGGCGGTGCCTCCGCGAACCTCGCGGGCGGCCTCTCCACCGGCCTGGTCGAGCCCCTGACCGCCGAGGCCTGCGCCAGCCTCCAGGCGGTCCTGTCGCCGGAGGGCGGGGCGGCGTCCGGGAGCGCGGGCGTTCACACGACGTCGCTCTGACGGCATCCGCGTAAAGGGCCCCGGGACGCGATTCCCGGGGCCCTTCGCCGTACCCAGGGCTTTTCCTCACGGTCGCAAAGTTGGGGAATTCGCGAAGCTCGTGACGGAATTCTGGACACGACGGGGGTGGGTAACACCGCGGCACGGCATGACGCAGACTTACACGGGCCCCCCCACACCCGGCTGTAAAGCGATAGGACGAACCCGTGAAACTAGATTCGACCCGGAACGAAGAACTGCCGATCTACGAAAGCCTCATACGCGAACGCGGTGACGTCGTCGAAGAGGCTCGCGCGGTCGCCGAAGAGACGCAGCACCAGATGACGCAGGCCCTGAACGGGCACGCACCGGTGCAGCAGGAAGCCGGCGCCCAGCAGTAGGCGTCACCCACGGGCATCGCCCGGCCGCGGGACCGCGTTCGCCCTGTCGAAGGCCCACGCCATCCCCGGTTCCGTCACACAGCGGAAGACGCGCCGCACGGACGGCGTGCACAGCGCCGTGACGACCACGGCCGCGACCAGGGTGGCGACGAGCGCACCGACGGGCCGGTGGACCCAGGCCGGCTCGTACCAGCCCCAGTACTTGGCGGCCTGCGCGACGAAACCGTGCAGCAGGTAGCCGTACAGCGTGCCCGCGCCCAGCGCGGTGAACCACGTCCGGCGCCCGGGCACCCAGGCGAGGAAACAGGCGACCAGGACGGTGGAGCAGCCGAAGGCGGCCAGCGTCATCACGGGCCCGTACCAGAAGGGGGCGGCCAGTTCCGGGGCGCTGTCGGCGTGGAAGAACCACGCGTAGTTCATCCGCGGCACCGCCCAGTACGCCACGCCCAGCGCACAGACGGCCACCGGCACGGCGAGAATCCGCACCTTGCGCCGTCTCACCAGCCGGAAGTGCTCCGGCCGCAGCAGCAGGCCGAACACGAAGTACGGCAGGAACTGAAGCGTGCGCTGGAGGTCCAGGTCGTGACCGAGGGACGGCGAGAGCGTCGCCAGCATCGCGACGACGAGGGCCGTCGGCAGCGGCCACCGCACATGCCGCCAGAGAGGCGTCGTCAGCCGCCAGACGAACAACGCCGCGAGGAACCACGTCAGATACAGGGGGTCCAGCAGGCTGACCGGACGGTCGGGGTCCTGGCTGGTCCACCGGGTGAACAGGGTGTACGCCGTCTCGAACACCACGTACGGCACGACGACACCGGTGACCAGGCGTTTGAGGCGCCCCGGGCTCCCGTCGAAGGTGCGCGAGAAGTAGCCGGAGACGATGATGAACGCCGGCATGTGGAACGCGTAGACGAACATGTACAGGGCGGTGACGGCCCTGCTGCCCGGCCGCAGCGACTCCCAGGCGTGTCCCACGGCCACCAGCACGATCGCCAGGTACTTGGCGTTGTCGAAGAACGCGTCCCGCTGCCGCACCGGGCGGGCCGCCGCGCGCTGTTCCCCTCCCCGAGTCGCCCGGGCCGCTTCGGCCGCCGGGCGGGCCGTCGTCACCGTGTCACTCACGGGCCCTCCCGAAGCGACTAGAAGCGGCTGTGCCTCGTCGTACTCGGGATAAGGGGGTGGCGTGTGCGCAGAACATCGCCCGCACCCTAATCACAGAGCCGTGCCCCGGTTCAACTCGTAACGGGGGTGACTCGCTTCGGTTCATGCCCGGGTATACGTGTCCAGACGGGCGATCGTCTCCGTGAGGGAGACGGTGAAGGGGTGCCGCGGCTCGCCCGTCCGGGGGGGAAGAGGTACGGAAGTCAGGGCCCTAGGTCTCCTTCCACACCAGCACGGTCAGCACCGCGCTCGCGACCGTGACGGGGACGGCGGCCTGGTTCAGCAGCCGTATCCGCATGCTCCGGCCCGACGGGAGCCGCTTCGTCAGGGGTACGACCGCGAAGGTGCCGCCGCCGGTCCCGACGATCTCGTGGATCGGGTGGTCCGCGCGGTGCTCGTCTCCCTGGTACTCCGACATGCGCGCCTGGACGACCGCGCCCGTCGGCAACCCGTCGATGTGGAGGCTGAGGCTCCCGCTGAAACGGGCCGGGCCACGGGCGAAGACGCTCCCGCCGGTGGCGTGGTGGCCGGTCTCGTCGGCCCACTCCGTGGCGAACTCGACCGAGTCCCAGGCACCGGGTGCGAGCCGATACCCCCCGGCTGAACCAAGGTTGACGTACTGGGGCATGGGGTCCTCTCCTTCCCACAGGCCCGCCGGGAGGGCCAGGGCGTCGGCCACGTCACGGCGGAAGTCGGCCATGTCGAATCCGCGCGGGTCGACCTTCCAGTCGCTCCACTCCAGGTGGCCTATCGCGCTCTTGGGGCCCCAGCCGTGCGCGCGGCAGATCGCGGCGGTGGCCTTGACGATGGCGATGTACTGGACACTCGGCCACGGGTCCTTGCCGTCGCCCTTGTTCTCGCACTCCCAGCCGTAGAAACGGGCGTTGCCGTCGACCGCGCCTGCCGAGCCGTCGTGCTCGTGCGTCGCGGGCGGGTACGTGCCGTACGACTCGCCGATGACGGCGTTGAGCACGTCACCGTCGCCGCCGCCGGCGTGGTTGGCCCGGCCGTTGCCGGTCAGGTGCACGACGCCGTCCTTGGTGATGCATCCGGTGGCGAGCGGACCGGGCAGGGCGCTGTGGCCGTGGTAGATCAGCTCGACGACGTCCGTGCCGGGCCCGGTGACGGTGTGATGGATCATCACTCCGTGCACGGGACCCCACGGACCCTTGTGGTTGCGGTTGTTGGTGCGCCATCCGCCGACTTCGTGAACGGCGCAGCCCTCGGTCTTCAGCGCGGCGACGAGCCGGGCGGCGGTGAGCGGGGTGGCCATGAGTCAGTCCTCCGTTCCAGCGCGTGCGTGCCGGTCTGAAGACGGTGCGATCAAATCTGCGGAGCGTGCCCCGCCGGGGAGCGGGTCTGTCTGCGGCGGGTCTGTCTGCGGTGCGTGTCCGGCGGATCGTTTCGCCGGCGCTGCCGCGCGGACGTCCCCAGGCCCTCACCATTCTCGCGCCGCTCGCGTCGTCGCTCACCTCGCCGTACGCCACGTCCGCAAATTCGGCGGGATTGCGACGCTGCGGCAGCAAGGAGGGCAGGGGCTCTGTCAGTGGCCCGGCGTAGGGCCCGCTGCCATGGGCATCCCAGCCGTCGGGGAGTCCTGGGCCCGCGTCGACGCCTGGCCGGCCCGGCCCGCTCCCCTCACCCACGCCACCCTGCGCCCACCCGCACCGCAGGCCGGCATCGAGGACGCCGAGCGCACACCCGGCGTGCCGTTCCACCCCGGCCTGATGGCCTCGCTGCGGTGCCACGACGGGGTGGAAATCGACGAAGGCGCAGTTCAGTTGTCGTTACTACGGACCGCCGTGCGGTGTCGCGGACATCGTGCGGACACGACCTTCCTCCGAGACCCGGCCTTGGATGCCGAACGCGGTGAGGACGTGCAGCCCCTCACCCTGGGCATCGGACGGCGGCCCTCGGCCGGCCTGTTCATCGCCTGCCGTCCCGGACCCCGCTACGGACAGGTGGGCCGCCGCTTCGACGAGTGCATGGCCTCCTTCGCCTGCTGGCCCTCGCTGCGTCATGTCCTGGCCGACCTCGCGGAAGCGCTGGAGGGCGGCCTCCCGTTCCTCGACCGCATCCCCTTGGCCGTGGCCGGAAAGCTGCTGTGGGAGGAGAAGCGGACCGTGCCCGCCGACGCGGTCTCCCCGCTGGCACACGCCGCCACGCTCGCCGAGCCGGAGTCGGACCCGCCGGCCCTACAGCGCCCGGTCTTGACGAACTCCGCCGGGAGCGCCCCGCCGCCACTCCCGCAGGAGGGGACGCAGAGACTCTTCTTTCGTCCGCACCAACCGCCCGCATCCCGCACCGCTCCCGGACCAGCCGGACGTCGCGTTCACCGCCGGTCTGCCCCCGGCCGAGATGCTGCCCCGGCTCGGCGCGATCCCCGCCACCTTACGGCCGCGCGACCGCCGGCAGGCCCAGCGGGCGGCGCAGTCCGCGTGGGCGGCGCACCGGCCCCTGGTCCGTGCGGGCGAGACCGGCGGATGGGCGTACGCCACGCGGGAGGGCGGCGCCGCGCAGTTCGCCCGGCCGGAGGCGCTGCGCGCCTTGTCCGCCGGCACCCGCGTGGCGGTCCTGACCAGGCAGGGCCCCGGAGGTCGTTCTCAATTCCGCCGAGGACGGCGTGCCGTGTCCGGAGGAGGACACCCGGCGCGTCATGTCGCCGCGGAAGGGCGACATGAACCCCGCTCCGCGGCGGGTCGCAGGTCGCCGTGGCCGAGCGGCACGTCCGTTCCGTGAAGTCGGCGAAAAAGCGCTCGGGGTCCAACCTCTCGGAGCGTCGGCACTGGGCCGCTCACGGCCTGTTCACAGGCCACGAGCCCGGGCGTGCACGTGCCCCTGGAGTGGGAAGTCGGGTGGCGCCGCGGGCCGGAGCGAGGACAGTTCATAGCCGCACTTCCGCGCGACGCGGCACGAGGCCGTGTTGTCCGCCTGGTGCAGCAGTTCCAGGCGGGTCAGGCCACCGCCGGCGAAGGTGGTGAAGGCCCAGTCCGTCAGCGCCCGCAGGGCCCGGGGAGCCACACCCCGGCCGCGCGCATGCGCCGCCGTCCAGTAGCCCACCTCCGCCGACGAGGCACCGTGGGCGACGTTCTTGAGGACGGCGTGCCCCACCAACTCCCCCTCGGGGATGTGCTCGTGGACCTCCGAGACGGCGAACGCGAAACGGTTCCCTGCCTCCCATCCGCGTTGCTGGTCCCGAACCCACCGTGCCGCACTGGCGCGGTCGTGCGCGACCGCGCTCACCCAGCGGCGCAGGGCCTCGTCGCGGTGCAGGTCGACGAGGTCCGCGGCATCGGCCGGCCTCCAGGGACGCAGGAGGAGAGCAGGGGCGGATGCCGTGGCCGCGGCGGTCAACCGCGTGGTGATCCCGTCCATCGGGCGATCGTACTCATCGTGGTCCTCCCGGGCGCATGGTGCCGTCGTACACGGTCCGGTAGTCCGGGACGACGACTCTCACCTCGGGCGACGCCTTGCGGACCTGGGCGACGAACGCGTCCAGGTCCATGGCCGGGTCGCGCACCGGCGAACCGCTCAGCGGCACTTCGAAGTTGTCCCAATGGACGGGGACCACGACGCCTGGGCTGTCCAGTGCGCCCAGCAGCCGGGGTACGTACCGGTGGGTGACGGTGCTGGAGGGCACGGCGACCATCGCCAGGTCGGGGCGCAGCCCCCGCACCGCCCGCTCGTCGAAGTCGCTGGCCCCCATGAGGAACGCCGACGGTCCGCCGTCCCCGGCCCGCACCTGGAAGGCGAGGGTGTCGCCCTCCGGCAGGTCCGAGATGGTGCTCGGAACCGTCGCCGGCGGGGCGTTCAGCGTGCCCGGGGCGAAGTAGGCGCACTTCTTGTTGCGGCTGTGCAGGCTCGGCACGACCTCGACGACGATGCCGCCGAAGTCCAGCACCTCGCCGCCCTTCACCACGGAGATCTGTCCCGCGTCGACGCCCAGGGCGACCAGCAGGTGGTACGTCGTCTCGGTGCCGACGACGCGAGCGCCGGTGGTCCTGGCGATGTGGGGCACGTCGGCGAGGTGGTCCCAGTGGGAGTGGCTGACCAGGACGAGCTCGGGGCGGCCGACGTGGGCGTCCACGATGTCGGGCCGGGTCCGCAGCGGTGTCCGGGGGTCGAAGGCGCCCTGGTACAGGCCGGTTTCGAAGCGGGTGAGGTACGGGTCGAAGAGCACGGTCCGAGCGCCGACGTCGATACGCCAGCCGGCGGTGCCGAGCCAGCGGAACGATACGGAACCGGCGGCCGGACCACGGCCCCGGCCGTGCTCCCTGGCCTCCCTGCTCTCCCCGGCCGTCGCGGTGGCGGCCGTAGCCGGGATCAGCGGGGCGGCGGCACCGAGCACCGCAGCGCGGCGGAGCACGGTTCGGCGGCCGAGGCGGCGGCCGGAGGGCTCGACCGGCCCGTTCATGGCATGTGTCTCTGGGGTCATGACGCACAGGAGATCAAGAGGCCAACGACCCTGTCCAAGACCGGAATTGGCACGCAGCGATATGGAAACGCATATCCGATCAGGTCACCGGCCCGAATCGCCGCCGATGCGGCGCGCGAAATCGGCGGCGATTGTGCCGGCGGGCCGACCGTGCAACCGCCCAGCGCCCTTTGGTCGTCCCCGCGTTGGGAACCGCGACGGGCCGGTTCACGGACGAGCGCGGGCGATGGAGGCGGAATGCCGGCGTTGGGCACGCGGTTCCTCACGGTCTGCCTGCTCCTGGCCGGGCTGATTCCCTACAAGGTGTGGACGTCGAGCCGCGGTCCGTCCCGGGAGGCCCGCTGGACGGTGATCGGCCTGTGGGCGACGGCCGTCGGCTACGCGGGGGCCGTGGCCCAGGGGTTCGCCTTCGCCGGTCCCGTGTCGGTGTGCGGCTGGCGGACCCTCGACAACGATTTCCCGCTGGTGCGCGTGACCGTGGATCCGTTCCCGCCCGACGTCGCCCGCCACTGGTCCGACTCGATGCCGTACAGGCCGTCGCACCCCACCGCGCTGAGCAGCTGGGTCACGTGGGCGGGCCTCGCGGTCACGGCCGTGGCCCTCTCCGTCACCCGGTCACAACCCGCATCCTCACCCAATGCATCGATCCGGTAACTGAGTTGAGCTCATGTATGAGCGCGAGATCCGTGGAGCGGTCACAATATGAACGTGTCCACCTTGGAAACTGAGTCAGAGTTCGACGACGGTACGCCTGTGAGGTTCCTCCTCACACCCGGCTCGGCCACGTCACCCCCCGGGAGTGAGGATGAGCTGCCCGATGGCATGGGTAGAGCCGTGCCCGTGGCCACCGGAGGTGGGGTCGTCGCCGGCTTCGCGGCCGGCAGCCTGCGCCGGGCTCTACGGCCGCTCGGCCCGCTGCTCCAGGAAGTGCACGACGTCGTGCAGTCCGTGCCGCAGCCGCCTGCCGAGCTGAGTGTGACCTTCGGAGTCCAGGTCGGGCAGGATCTCAAGCTGGGCATCGTGGGCAGTAACGGGCAGGCGCACCTCACCGTCACCGCCAGCTGGAAACCGGCAGGGGCCGATGGCAGCGCCGCGGCCTCCAGCGCGGAGTGATCGGTGGGGTGGTTCCGGTCTGCAGGTGCCGTTGACGGTGACCCGTCCAGACCCTGCGTCGTCTCCGTGCGCCGAGCGGACGGCAAGTCGGCGGGGGCAGCGCTCGTCCTCGGCTCCGACACCGTGTTGACCTGCGCCCACGTTGTCAATGATGCCCTGGGCAGGGCTCTGTTCGATCCCCGTACGCCGCGGTTGCACGAGGTCTTCGTCACCCTCGACACACCACAGGGCATCGAGCGGTATCCGGCGCGCGTCGCGCACTGGGTCGCGCCGCGCACCCGGGACGGCGAGGTCGTACGGGACGGTGACACGGAGTGGCTCGGCGATCTCGCGGTGCTGCGCGTCGACGCGCCGCCCGGCAGCGTCCCCGCGCCCGAAGCCCGTATCGCCATGTCTGTGGGCCAGAAGGTGCGCGCCTGGCACGGCAGCGGACACACCGCCACCTTCGCCGACCTGACGGTCACAGCGCTCGACGGCCCCGTCGCCTATCTCGACGGCATGGCCACTGGTATGGCAATCGGCCCCGGCTACAGCGGAGGCCCGCTGTGGTGTGAGCAGGACGGAGCCGTCGTCGGCCTGGTCGCCGCGCACTTCATGCCGCCGTGCGCCCCCGGCAGCGACACCGCGCTCCCTCACAGTCCACAGCACCTGATCCGGCGCAGTTGGGGCATCCCCTGGCAGCGTGTTGAGGACGAACTGCGCCGCCTGGGTGCTCTCGACAACGAGGACGCTGCCCTCGATGACCTCGACGGCCCGGACTACTTCGCCATGAGAGAGCTCGTAAACGCGATCGAGAAGGCGCTGCCTCCGTACACCCGCGGCGAGATCGCCCGTCAACTGGCCCGCGAGTGCGGCGTCGGGTACGGCAGTGCCGTGACTCCGCCCACAACCGGGGAACTCGCGGCCTTCCTGCTCACCCATCCACGAGCCCTGGCCGCCATCAGTGAGATTTTACGTCCCAGAGACTCGGCGACCACCGACCGGATGCTGACCGTCGGGCGGTTCTCGCACATTCCGCTGCTGCTGTCCCCACGCGAGCGCCGCCATCTGCACCAGCTCCTGCGCAGACTCGAGCCCGCCGTGCGCCTGCGGTTTCCCGAAGCGGTGCGCGAGGCCACGAAACGCGTCGCCGTCCCCGTCGACGGCGACACACTGGACGTCCTGCTTGACCAACTGGAGCAGCGGTCCGGGGACGGTCACTCCGGCAACGATGCACTCAGGGTCCCGGTGCTGCTCCGGGTCGTCGAGTACATCGGCGCACTGTGCCCGAAGCCGCGGCAGTCGGACCTGCGCCTGTGGTCGGACGGCGTGGCCGCACGGCTCGGCATTCCCCTCTCCGCCCTCCACGAGCGGCGTTCGGACGCCGAGGACTGGGTCCGCTCGGTGGGCAACCGCCCGCGGCACGTCCGCGTCCTGGCCCAGGTGACGCGGGCCGAACGGGGCCGCCACCGCCTGCGGATCTGGTGCGACGAGGGCACCGGCCCGCGACAGGTGTCGACCGACAGCTCCGCCTCGTACTCGGCGTCGGAGGTGGCGCGCGAACTGCTGCGTGTGCTGGACACCGTGGCACCCACGGCGGAGAACGCCGGACGGCCGCTGGTGGAGGTGCTCGTAGACCGCACCGGCCTCAACCTTCCCGTGGACGAATGGGAGGCGCGCGACCCGGACCAGGTCGTCCCGGGTGTGCTTGGCGTGGAGTTCCCGCTGGTGGTGCACTGCCCGGAACTCCTGCACCGCAACGGGCGTTTTCTGCCCGACTGGCAGCGGAGATGTCAGCAGCTCGAATCGGGCGAGACACTGGTCGTGTCAGGCCCTTCCCCGGACCCCCACCAGATCTACTACCAGTTGCTGGGGCGGCTCGACACGGTCCGTGTCGCTGTCGACGTGCCCCCGGGGCCGCGGGACGCCGTCGTCCAGATGTGCCTCGCCGTGGGCATACCAGTGGTGGTGTGGGACCGTGGGCCCGACACGGACTCCCACGTCGTCAAGCACATGGCGCAGCTCGCCATCCCCGAGTTGCCCGACGGTGTCCGCGTCTACCGCGCCAACGCCCGGGCCCACCCCTCCGAGTTTCCCGGCCGCCCCGTCCTGGCCTGGGCGGATGCCAACTGTGCTGTGCCCCGCCTGCAGCTGACCGAACCACAGGAGAGCGCATGACCTCCGCCGACGAGCCCAGCTGGCGACTGTTCCGGGGCGACGGCGTGCCGCGGACTGTCGCCTTCCCTCCGGCCCCGCCATGGCGGCGCTTCACCCGAGCCCGGCCCGCTCGCGCCGCGCTGCCCTACCTGATCGAGTCGGACCACGCCGACGTCGTCAACGCCGCCCTACACCTGCGCCGCCCGCTGCTGGTCACGGGCCCGGCCGGCACCGGCAAGTCGTCGCTCGCCCGGGCCGTCGCCCACGAACTGCAACTGGGCGAGCTGCTGCGCTGGTCCATCAACAGCCGCTCCACCGTACGGGAGGCCCTCTACC
>NZ_DF968262.1:0-21710 GCF_001270025.1 Streptomyces azureus
GTCCCCCTACTCCGTGCAGCCCTGCCGGCCGGACGCGAGCGTGGCGCAGGCCTTGGCGTCGGCGGCGTCGCCCCCGGGAGCCTGAGGAGCGGCAGGCCGATGCCCACGACGACCGGGGAGACGACCCGGCTCGGCATGGACGGCCCCTAACGGAACAGGCTCTTGCGGTGGGGCCAGTATGTTCATGCACCACCACCCTTGGCCGAACGGCCGAACTCCTCGTTCAGCACCGACAGCCGGCACCAGTACCCGTCCTCGTCGATCTCGCCGGAGGCGAAGCGGTGACCGAGTACGGCGATGGGCGAGTCGTTCTCGACCGTGGGCTGCCGCCAGGAGCCGCCGCGGCGGCCGCGCCACACAGTGCGGCGCAGCAGCGCGATGCCGCCGCCGATGACCAGCGCCCAGATCACAGGGAAGAGCAGGATCCAGGGGCCTGGGCCGCCGTCACCGATGTTCGCCAGGATCTGCATGTCGTTCAACTCCTCGGACGCGTTGCTGCGATGTCCTGTCCGTCGCTTCCGAGAGTCGCCCCGTGAGGGGCCCCGGGTCGTCGTACGGCCAGCGGCAGTGCGCGTACCTCGTAGGGAGTAGGTCGGCAGGGCAGATGTGCTTCACCGGTCGTGGACTTCTGTAACTACTGGTATGTACAGTGAGGGCATGAGCACCTCGGAACGGCTGATCGAGTCCACCCGCGAGCTGCTGTGGGAGCGCGGCTATGTGGGCACGAGTCCCAAGGCGATCCTGGAGCGCGCCGGCGCCGGGCAGGGCAGCATGTACCACCACTTCAAGGGCAAGCCCGACCTCGCGCTGGCCGCGATCCGGCGGACCGCCGAGGAGATGCGGGCTGTCGCCGCGGGAGTGCTCGACGGGCCGGGAACGCCGTACGAGCGCATCGAGGCGTATCTGCGGCGCGAGCGGGATGTGCTGCGGGGCTGCCCGATCGGCCGGCTGACCATGGACCCGGACGTGATCGACAGCGCCGAGCTGCGCGCCCCGGTCGACGAGACGCTCGACTGGATCCGCGAGCGGATCGCCGGGATCGTCGAAGAGGGCAAGGAGCAGGGCCAGTTCGCGCCCTCGCTGGACGGCGAGGAGATCGCCGCGGCGGTCGTCGCGACGGTCCAGGGCGGTTACGTCCTCGCCCGCGCCTCCGGCTCCGCCGCCGCGTTCGACGCGGGTGTGCGGGGCCTGCTGTCGCTACTGGCACCCCGTCCCGCTTGAGGAGACCCGAATGCACGCCATGCAGTACGAGCTCACTCTGCCCGCCGATTACGACATGGGCGTCATCCGCGACCGTGTCGCCCGCTTGGGGCATGTGCTCGACGACTGGGACGGACTCGGCTTCAAGGCCTACCTGATACGCGAGCGCGGTCTGCGCGGTTCGCCGGTCAGCCAGTACGCGCCCTTCTATCTGTGGAACACCGTCGAAGGCATGAACGCCTTCCTCTGGGGCGGCGGGTTCCAGGGGCTCAGTGACGACTTCGGGCGGCCGTCCGTGCGGCAGTGGACGGGGCTCGCGTACGAGGAAGGGAGCGGTTCGCACGCGCGGTTCGCGGTAAGACGACGCCAACCCGTCCCGGACTCGGGGCTGTTGACCGAGGCGGTGGAGGACGCGGTGCGGGAGGCCCGGCGGCTGGCGGCGGCGGACGGGGCGCTGCTCGCCGCGGCCGCCGTCGACACGAGCCGCTGGGAGCTGGTGCACTTCTCCCTCTGGGAGCACGACACCCCGAAGGCCGACGGGGACATGTTCGAGGTGCTGCACCTGTCGGCTCCGGGCCTGGACCGGCTGCCCCCGGGGCGTCGGTGGTGAGCGCGGTCCGCACGGTGCTGGGGGACGTGCCGCCCGGAGACCTGGGCGTGTGTGACGCCCACGACCACCTGTTCTTCGGCAGTCCCCGGCTGCCCGGCCAGGAGCTGCGCAGCGTGGCGGCGGCGCGGGCGGAGCTGGTCGCGTTCCGGGATCAGGGCGGTGGCGCCGTGGTGCAGTGGACGCCGTACGGGCTCGGGCGGCGGGCCGCCGATCTGCCGCCGCTGTCGCGGGAGACCGGGGTGCACGTGGTCGCGGCGACCGGGCTGCACCAGTTCGTCCACTACGACGAGGACACGCTCGCGGGGCTGCGGGGCCGGCTCGCCGACGTCTTCGTATCCGAACTCACCGAGGGCATCGGGGCGTCGGGGGTGCGGGCGGGGCTCGTCAAGGTCGCGGGCGGTTTCCACGCCCTGGACGCGCACGCCCGCTGGACCATGAGGGCGGCGGCCGAAGCGCATCACGCCACGGGCGTGACCGTCGCCGTGCATCTGGAGCTGGGCACCGGGGCACTGGACGTACTGGACCTGTTGTGCGGGGAGTTGGGGGTGCCGCCGCATCGCGTGGTGCTCGGGCACCTCAACCGCTCCCCCGACCTCGTGGTGCACCGGCAGGCCGCCGAGTCCGGGTGTTATCTGGCCTTTGACGGCCCGTCACACACCCATCACGCCACCGACTGGCGGATGCCGGACGCCGTACGGGCCCTGGCCGACGCCGGGTTCGGCGACCGGCTGCTGCTGGGCGCGGACACCACGACGGCCGCCGCCCGCTCAGTGGGCGGCGGCCCCGGGATGCCGTATCTGCTGCGCCGGGTGCGCCCGCGGCTCGTCCACGCGGTGGGCGAGGACCTGGTGGGGCGCATCCTCACGGAGAACCCGGGCCGGGCGTTCGCCGTGGAGTGGCACTGACGGTGTGGCCGGCCGGTCTCAGCCCGCGGCCTGGTCACTGTCCTTCATCTCGCCCCAGCCGTGCCAGCGGTCGACCTCGATCCAGGCGCTGACCCGGGGGCGGACGCGGTTCGGGTACGGCTTGCCGGTGTAGTGCCGGGCGAGCAGGTCGATGTCGGCCAGGCCCTCGTCGTCGTACATCTCGGTGACGCGGCCGATGAGGGTGACGTGGGTGTACCAGTCATCGCCGGCGAGGACGGTGAGGGTCACGCGCGGGTCGCGGCGCAGGTGCTTCAGGCGGACCCGGCCCTCGTCGAGGTTGATCAGCACCCGGCCGTCTTTCCACGCGTACCAGGTGGCGGTGGAGACCGGTGTGCCGTCGGAGCGGGGCGTGGCCATGACGCACGGGTTGGGCCGGCTCAGCAGAGCGTCGGCATCGGGCGGCAGCGGCGGCCTGGACATGGGGAACCTCCAGGGTGATCAGGCGAACGGGTTTTCGTCGAAGCTTGCGAAGTAGGCGGCGGCCATGTCCTCGTCGCCATGGCCCTGGGCGGCGGCGCGCTCCATGCGGGTGGCGGCGGCTTCGGCCACGTCCAGGCGGACGCCGTGGCCCGTACCGGCCTCGACGATGAGACGGGCGTCCTTGGCCGCGGTGCTCACCGCGAACTGGGGCGGTGTGAGCCGGCCTTCGAGGACCAGGCCGGACTTGGCGTGCAGATAGCCCATGTCGAGCGGGCCGCCGGCGATGAGGTCCAGGAAACCGCGGGGGTCGACGCCGAGGGCCTTCGCCAGCGCCAGGGCCTCACCGGCGGCGGCCGTGACGGCGAGGACCCAGCTGTTGGCGACCAGCTTCAGCCGGGTGCCGCCGCCGGCCGCCCCGTCCTCGCCGGCCCACACGGTGCGGGCGCCGACGGCGTCGAAGACCGGCGTCACCGTGGCCCGGCCCTCGGCGGGACCGGCGGCGAGCACGGTCAGCTGCCCGGCCTCTGCGGGCTGGCGGGTGCCCAGGACGGGGGCGTCGTAGAAGACCAGGCCGTGCTCGCGGGCGAAGGCGGCGAGGTCGCCGATGGCCTCGACGCCGGCGGTCGTGGACTGCACCCATGCGGCGCCGGGGCGCAGGGCGGGGGCGGCCTGGCGCATCGTGTCCAGGGCGGCGGGGCCGTCGTAGAGCATGGTCAGGACGACGTCACTGTCCCGGACCGCCTGCGCGGGGGTGTCGGCGATGTGCACGCCCTCGGCGGCCAGCGGCTCGGCCTTGGCACGGGTGCGGTTCCAGGCGTGGACGGTGTGCCCGGCGCGTGCCAGGTTGCGGGCCATCGCGGCGCCCATGATGCCGGTGCCCAGGACGCTCACGGTGAGCTTGTCGGTCATGACGTCAACTTCCTCGATCGTACGGTGCGGGCGTGCCGCCTGCGGTCCAGCCTGCCCGCTCAGGCGCGAGCCTTCCCGGAAGCGGCGCGGACAAGCCCGTCGAGCCATGCCTGACGGCCGTTGAGCATCGGGTTCGGGGTCTGCCGGGCCGGTTCGGCGGCGGGGCGGCCGATCTGGGTCTCCCGGGCGAGGATGCGGACGCGTCCACCGGGCAGGTCCTCCTCCACGCCGTGCTGTCCGCGGTGACCGCGGGCGCGGGCCACAGCGTGCTGCCCCGTTCACTGTGCGCGGAGAACCTGGGCTCTGGCCGCCTCGTCCTGCTGCACGCGGCGGCGGAACCGCCGCTGAACACACTGTCTCTCGTCCAGCGGCCGGGTGCCGCCGGCAACCCGGCCGTGGTCCGGGTCCGCGAGTGTCTTCAGCGGGCGGCCGGCGACTGGTGGGCGCGTACGGTGACCGGCTCAGGTCACCGCGATGTCCACGGACGGCCGCGGCTTCGCCGCCGCGACCAGAACCTTGTGCACCGGGTGGGTGGTGAAGGCCGCGAGCAGGGAAGCGTCCGCCGGGCGGTCCGCGGCCGGGTAGGCGATCTGCTCGTACGCGGCCTGGAAGCGCGGGCCCCAGCGGCGGGCGCCGAGGCTGGCCGTGCGGGAGCGCGAAGTTCCTTGCCGCGGAAGGGTGCAGCCGAAGCCCACGAACCGTCAGGCCGAGGATCCACTGTCGATGACCAGGTCGGCGCCGACCACGGCACCGGCCGCGGGAGAAGCGAGATAGAGCACCGCGGCCGCCACTTCTTCGGCCTCCGCGACCCGTCCGAGCGGGTTTTCCGTCTTCACCCGCTCGGCGCGGTCGGCCTCGGTCTCGCCGGGCCGCAGCGACATGGGAGCGGCCGAGGCACCGGGGCTGACCGCGTTGATGCGGATGCCCTGGCGGATGTGGTCGAGAGCAGCGGCCCGGGTCAGCGCGGAGACCGCCGCCTTCGACGCGATGTACGCGGCGGCGTTCGGGATCCGCAGGTGTGCGCCCAGGTTGGAGGAGATATTGACGATGGTGCCACCGCCGTTGTCCTTCATGTGCGCGATCTCGTGCTTCATGGCCAGCCAGACGCCGGTGACATTGGTCCGCAGCACCGCGTCCCAGTCCTCCTCGCTCACTTCTGCGACGGGCACGGTGCCGCGGAGTATCCCGGCGTTGTTGACCGCGATGTCCAGCCCGCCGAAGCGGGTGACGCTCTCGCATACGAGGTTCTGGAGCCGGCCGGAGTCGGTGACATCGGTGGTGACGGCGGCGGCCGTGCCGCCGGCGGCCTCGATGAGTCCGACCGTCTCGTCCAGGGAGGCCGCGGTGCGTCCCGCGACGACCACGGATGCGCCCTCGGCGGCGAATGCGAGCGCGATCGCGCGGCCGAGGCCGGAGCCTGCGCCGGTGACGAGGGCGGTCTTGCCGGTGAAGTGGTTCATTTCAGTGGCTCCCTTGAGCGATGGGTTACTTGATGCGGTGGTTCAGGAGGGCTGCGGCGGCGAGAGCGGCCCCTGTTGCGGCCAGGGACGAGGCATCGCTGCCGAGCGTGAGCAGGATCGCGAACAGGACCGTCGGACCGGCTTCCATCGCGGTGTTCAGCACGCCGCCCGCGAGCCCGGTCTGCTGCTGCGGCACCCCTTCGGTGGCGAGTACGGCGGCTCCTGCGAAGGAGGCCGCCGTGCCGGCCGGCAGCAGCACGAGGCCCGGCAACAGTCCATATCCGTATGGGATGTGTGCGCCGGTCCCGGTGAGCGCGAGGAGGGCGAGCCCGGCCGCGCCCGTACCGAGCCCGGCGGCCGTGACGGATCGGGCCCCGTACCGGCCGATGAGAGGTCCTGCCGCGCGGCCCGAGGCGATCAGCGCAACGGCGAACGGTACGAACGCCGCCGAGGTCTGCAGCGGTGACCAGTCGCGCGCCTGCTGGAGGTGGAGCGAGAGGACCACGAAGGTCATCGCGGTTCCGCAAGCGCTCAGTGCGATGGCCGCGAGGGCGAGGGCTCGCCGCCGGTCGAACAGGAAGCGGGGCGGCAGTAGCGGGTCGCGGGCGCGGCGCTCGGCATACCGGAACGCGACCAGCAGCGCGGCCCCGGCCAGCAGCGGCACGAGCACGCCGGCCGACGACCAGGGGCGGGTGTCGGTGACGACGAGCCCGTAACTGGCGAGGGTGATCCCGGCGGTGGCGAGCAGGGCACCCGTCAGGTCGAGAGTCCTGCCCCGGCTCGGCGTGGTGTCCGGCAGTAGCCGGGGCGTGAGGGCGAGGGCGGCGAGGGCCACCACGAGCGGTACGGCGAAGGTCCAACGCCAGGACGACAGCGCTGAGATGACGCCGGAGAGCAGGTTGCCCGCGGTCGCGCCGAGTACCGAAAGCCCGCCCCAGGTGACCATCGCCCTGCCGTATGCGGCGGAGGAGGGGAAGGCGGCGCGCAGCACGGCCATGGCGGCGGGCGCGATCAGAGCCGCCCCCGCGCCCTGCGCGAAGCGCGCGGCGAGCAGAGTCCCGAAGCCGGGGGCAAGCGGGGCGACGGCCAGGGCGGCGGCGAAGAGGACGAGGCCTGCGGTGAGGGCGCGCCGCCCGCCGTAGCGGTCGGCGAGGCGTCCGCCGAAGAGCAGCAGTCCGGCGAAGGTCAATCCGTAGGCGGCGCTGAGCAGGATCAAGTCCGCGCGTTGCAGGCCGAATTCGCGCCCGATGGCGGGCAGCGGTACGGCGATCGAGGCAAGCGTGAAGATCAGCGTGGTCTGGACGCTGCCGAGGAGGACGAAGGCGCATCGCTGCCGCACGGCGGCAACGCGGGCGGCGTCCGTGGCGGTCATGCCTCCCCCTAATTTTTGACCGATCGGTTCATTATTCGGGCACACTGAAGGAAGCCCGGTGGCTGCAGTGCGTGCAATTCAGTCCAGCAGGGCCAGCGCCTGCTCGGCCGCGTCCCGCACCCGGGCGGGATCATTCGACGCCTTGCCGACGACGCGCAGGCCCTGCAGCAGGACGAACAGCATGCGAGCCAGCGCGTGCGGATCACGGTCCTCGGGCAGCTCGCCCTGGGCCTGGGCGCGTACGAGCGCGGAGTGCAGTGGGGTCTCGACGTGCTCCCAGCTGATCTCGACCCGGCGGGCCGCCGCGGGGTCGTGCGGGGCCAGCTCGGCTGCGGTATTGGTGACGAAGCAGCCGTTCAGCCGGTCCTCCGGGGATGCGGCCTCCGCGGCGAAGCGGCGCACCACCGCCCGCACCGCGGGCAGTGCGGGGCCCGGCTGGGACAGCTCGGCCAGGAGAAACGGGTCGCGCATCTCGGCGTACCGGTCCATGGCCTTCAGGTACAGCTCGTGCTTACTGCCGAAGGTGGCGTAGATGCTGGCGCGGCCGATGCCGAGGTGCTCGACGAGGTCCCTCATCGACGTCGCTTCGTAGCCGCGCCGCCAGAACAGCTCAAGGGCCGACTGCAGCGCGGCGTCCGGATCGAATTCCTTGGTCCTGGCCACATCGAGAGACCATAGACGCATCCAGAACGATCGGTCAAATAACTGCGATGGTGTGCTCGCCGGTGGTGTGCTGCTCGACGAGGCGGGCCTGCTGCCTCGAGGGCGGGCAAGGAGCAGCAGGCGTTCTGGCGGGCCTGAAGACCGCCGTCGACGGCGAAGCACCCCCTTACCGCCTCGACGGTGGTCGGCGTGGGCTTCCGGCTGTCGCTGATTACTGCGGCCGGCCTGGCCAGGCGCTCCTGGAGCCGGGAGCGCGGCGGAGGCATGACTGCCTAGGTGAGCGCCCCGAGCGGATCGTCCAGTACCGGCTGCCACGCGAGTTCCGCGGCCCCGACCAGGCTGTTGTGGTCGAGGGTGCACGCGAGGATCGGAACGCCGCCGCTCTGGCCCCACAGGCTGCGGTCGGCGACGACCGCGCGGAGCCGGCCGGGGTCGGCGTCCAGGAGGGTGCGGTGCAGGCCGCCGAGGATGATCCGGTCCGGGTTGAGGATGTTGACGAGACCGGCGAGTCCGAGGCCGAGCCGGTCGATGAGGGTCTCGGTGGCGGCGCGGACGCCCGGGTCGTCGTGGTGGTGGCGGATCAGGTCGATGGACTGCTGGAGCAGGGAGACCTCGGGGCCCGGTTCACGTCCCGCCGCCGTGAGGAAGGCCAGCGGGTCGGTCTCCACGTCCAGGCAGCCGCGGCTGCCGCAGTGGCAGGGGCGGCCCTCGGGGTGCACGGTGAGGTGGCCGACCTCCAGGGCGAGGCCCGAACTGCCCCGGTGGAGGCGGCCGTCGAGGACGAGTGCGCCGCCGACGCCCCGGTGGCCGGTGGCCACGCACAGCAGGTCGCGGGCGCCGCGTCCGGCGCCGTGCCGGTGTTCGGCGAGCGCGGCGAGGTTGACGTCGTTCGCGGCGAACGCGGGCCCGTCCAGGCCGGCCGCGCGCACCTGCTCGGCGAAGATGTCCCGGACGGGCGCGCCCGCGGGCCAGGCCAGGTGCAACGGGTTGAGCGCCAGGCCCTCGGGCTCGGCGACCGCGGACGGTACGGCGAGTCCCGCGCCCACGCACCGGCGCCCGGTCTCCCGCAGCAGCTCGGCGCCCGCCGTGACGACGGAGGCGAGCACCTTCGCCGGGTCGGCGTCGACGACCTCGCAGCCCGGCGCGGTGGCGACGATCCGGCCGCCCAGCCCGACCAGCGCCGCCCGGAAGCCGTCGGCGTGCACCTGCGCGGCGAGCGCGACGGGGCCGTCCTCGGCGACGGCCAGGCGGTGCGAGGGCCTGCCCTGCGAACCGGCCGCCGCGCCGGGCCGGGCGTCGACCCGGATCAGCCCGAGCGCCTCCAGTTCGGCGGCGACCGCTCCCGCCGTCGCGCGGGTCACCCCGAGTTCGGCGGTGAGTACGGCCCGGGTCGGCGCACGCCCGGTGTGCACGAGCTCCAGCGCGGGTCCGAGCGCTCCGCGCCCCCGGTCCAGCCGCGTCCTCGTCGAGGTGCTCCCATCCCCGGCCGGCCGGGGGTCCGCCTTCCCGCTCATGAGGGCGAGTCTCCCATGATCCGTAGGGCCCGCGGCCTACAGGCCGCTGACCCGGAGCGTGATGTTGAGCCGTCCGGTCAGGCCCAGTCCGGGCGGTGCCGTGCCCCCGTGCACCCGGGGGACCCCGTGGTAGGCGAGCCGGGACGGGCCGCCGAAGACGAACAGGTCGCCGCTGCGCAGCTCGACGTCCGTGTAGGGCCGGGTGCGGGTCTCGGTGTTGCCGAAGCGGAACACGCAGGTGTCGCCGAGGCTCAGCGACACCACGGGCGCGTCCGACTTTTCGTCGCTGTCGCGGTGCATGCCCATCCGGGCGTCGGCGTCGTAGAAGTTGACTAGGGCGATGTCGTACGCCGGCACCGGTTCCCCGAGTGTGTCCCGCACCGCCCGGCGGCCCAGCTCCCCCAGCCACTCGGGGAACGGCTTCACCGGGGCGCCGTCGCCGTCGACGACCGTGCGGGCGTAGGTGTAGGGGTGCCAGTGCCAGCCGAGACAGACCTGCCGGGCGGTCATGGTGCCGCCGCCGGGGGTGCGGACCGTGCGCAGCCCGGCGGGCGGGCGCGCCCACGCGCGGCAGGCCTCCAGCAGCTCGCGCTGGCGCTCGGCGTCCAGCCAGTCCGGCAGGTGCACCGCGCCCGGCGCCACCTGCGTACGGGCTCTGGGGAACAGTTCGCCGTCCATGCCTCCCATCCTCCCCGACCTGGGCTGAGCTGCGGCTCGGCTAGCCTGGACGCACGATGAACGACCGTATGACGACGCCCTGGGGCGAGCTCGAGCTGACCCGTTTCCCCGAGGACCCGCGCGACAGGCTGCGTGCCTGGGACGCCTCCGACGAGTACCTGCTGAGGTATCTGGCGCAGGAGGGGACCCCGCTGTCGGGCACGGTCGTGGTCGTCGGGGACCGCTGGGGTGCCCTGGTCACGGCGCTGGCGGAGCACCGGCCGGCGCAGATCACGGATTCCCACCTGACGCAGGAGGCGACCCGGGCCAATCTCGCGCGGCACGGCGTCGAGCCCGGCGTGGTCCGGCTGCTCACCACGCAGGACCCGCCGCCCGGCCGGGTCGACGTTCTCCTCGTGCGGGTGCCGAAGAGCCTGGCGCTGCTGGAGGACCAGTTGCTGCGGCTTGCGCCGGCGGTGCACGCGGGGACGGTCGTCGTGGGCACGGGCATGGTGAAGGAGATCCACACCTCGACGCTGCGGCTGTTCGAGCGGATCCTCGGCCCGACCCGCACCTCGCTCGCCGAGAAGAAGGCCCGGCTGATCTTCTGCACGCCGGATCCCGCACTGGAGCGGCCCGCCAGTCCGTGGCCGTACGTCTACACGCTCCCGGACGGCATCGGGCCGGCGTCGGGGCGCACCGTCGTGAACCACGCGGGTGTCTTCTGCGCCGACCGGCTCGACATCGGCACGCGGTTCTTCCTGGAGCATCTGCCCGGTGGCGGGGGCGGTCGGCGCGTGGTGGACCTGGGCTGCGGCAACGGCGTGGTCGGTACGGCGGTGGCGCTGGCCGACCCGGCAGCCGAGGTGCTGTTCGTGGACGAGTCGTTCCAGGCCGTGGCCTCGGCGGAGGCCACGTACAAGGCGAACGGCGTGGCGGGGCACGCGGAGTTCCGGGTCGGCGACGGGCTGGCGGGCGTGCCGTCCGGCAGTGTCGACCTGGTCCTGAACAACCCGCCGTTCCACTCCCACCAGGCGACGACGGACGCCACGGCCTGGCGGATGTTCACCGGGGCACGGCGTGCGCTGCGGCCGGGCGGCGAACTGTGGGTGATCGGCAACCGGCATCTGGGCTACCACGTCAAGCTGCGGAAGCTGTTCGGCAACAGCCGGCTCGTGGCGAGCGACCCGAAGTTCGTGGTGCTGAAGGCCGTCAAGCGGTAGCCGTGCCGAGGGTCTGGAGGGTCCTCGTCACCGCCCGGGTCATGGCCTCCCGCGCGACCGTCAGGTAGCCGCGCGGGTCGACGGCATCGGGGCGGTCGGTGAGGAAGTCCCGGATCGCGCCGGTCAGCGCGATGTTCAGGGCCGTGCCGATGTTGACCTTGGTGATGCCGCCCGCGACCGCCGCCGTGAGTTCGCCGTCCGGGACGCCGGAGGAGCCGTGCAGGACCAGCGGCACGTCCAGGGTGCTCGACAGTCGCTTGAGCAGGGCGTGGTCGAGGGTGGCGGTGCGGGTGGTCATGGCGTGGGCGCTGCCGATGGCGACGGCCAGGGCGTCCACGCCCGAGTCGGTGACGAAGGCCCGGGCCTCGTCGGGATCGGTGCGGGCCCCTGGGGCGTGTGCGCCCAGCGGGGGTCTGCCGTTCTTGCCCCCGATCTGCCCCAACTCGGCCTCGATCCACAGCCCTTGGGTGTGCGCCCAATCGACCGCCGCCCGGGTCGCGGCGAGGTTCTCCGCGTAGGGCAGCCGGGCCGCGTCGTACATCACGGAGCTGAAGCCGGCCTCCGCGGCCTGGTGCAGCAGGGTCTCGCTCCGCACGTGGTCGAGGTGCAACGCGACGGGTACGGCGGCCCGTTCGGCCGCGGCGACGGCCGCACGGGCGAGCGGGAACAGCTGTCCGCCATGGAACTTGACGGCGTTCTCACTGACCTGGAGCACGACGGGGGCGGTCACGGCCTCCGCGCCCGCGATCACGGCCTCGACGTGCTCCAGCGTGATGACGTTGAAGGAGGCGACGGCCGAACGGGCGGCGGCGGCACGGGTGACGAGCTCGCCGGTGGTGGTGAGGGACACGGTGCCTCCGAGGTCAGTGAGTGAGGATCACCGAGCGGGTGAGGTGGCGCGGCTGGTCCGGGTCGAGGCCGCGTGATGCGGCGACGGCGACCGCGAGGCGCTGGGCGCGGACGAGTTCGGCGAGCGGGTCCAGGGCCCCGGCGATCCACAACGCGCCCGTGCCGCGCACCTGTTCGGCGAGTCCGTCCGGCGCGTGCCCGAACATCCAGGTCGCGGTGCCGCTCGTGGTGACACTGATGGGCCCGTGCCGGTACTCCATCGCCGGGTAGGCCTCCGCCCAGGACAGCGCCGCCTCGCGCATCTTCAGCCCGGCCTCGTGGGCCAGGCCGACGGTCCAGCCGCGTCCCAGGAAGGTGAACTCGGCGCAGTCCACCAGGCCTTCGGGCAGGGGTTCCGCCAGGGCCGTGCGCGCGTCGGTGACGGAGGTGCCGGGGTGGAGTCCCAGGTGGGCGCGGAGCAGGGTGAGGGCCGTGGTGGCGAACCGGGTCTGTACGACGGAGCGTTCGTCCGCGAAGTCGAGGACCGCGAGGTCGTCGGCGGCCGTCCTCACGGGCGTGTCCGGGTCGGCGGTGATCGCGGTGGTGCGGGTACGGCCCTTCAGCCTGCCGAGCAGGTCGAGGACCTCGGTCGTGGTGCCGGAACGGGTGAGGGCGACGACCCGGTCGTAGGCGCGGCCGTACGGGAACTCCGAGGCGGCGAACGCGTCGGTCTCGCCCTGGCCGCCGCCCTCGCGCAGGGACGCGGCGGCCTGCGCCATGAAGTACGAGGTGCCGCACCCGACGATCGCGACCCGCTCCCCCGGCGCCGGCAGCACCTCCGCGTACCCGGGCGCCTGTGCCGCGGCGCGTGTCCAGCACTCGGGCTGGCTGGTCAGCTCGTCCTCGACATGCGTCATGCCGCACCCTCCTGATCTGATTGTTCCTGCAAGGTATCGCCAGATTTCGAGCAGCTTCAAGCATCAAGGGGAGATCGTGCGCTAGGGTCGCGCCGGAGCTCGAGACGTGGAGGTGCGGATGTCGCGCGACGCCCGCTGGAAGGCGCTGCTGGAACTGCTCGTCGAGCGCGGCCGGCTGGACGTCGAGGAGGCGGCCGGGGAGCTCGGGGTGTCGGCGGCGACGATCCGCCGCGACTTCGACCGGCTCGCCGAGCAGCAGATGCTGGTGCGCACGCGGGGCGGCGCCGTCGTGCACGGTGTGTCGTACGAGCTGCCGCTGCGCTACAAGACGGCCCGGCGCGCCTCCGAGAAGCAGCGCATCGCGAAGGCGGTGGCGGACCTGGTCGCGCCCGGTGAGGCGGTCGGGCTGACCGGGGGCACGACCACCACCGAGGTGGCGCGGGCCTTGGCCGTGCGCGGGGACCTGGCGTCCGGCTCGCCCGCGCTGACCGTCGTGACGAACGCGCTGAACATCGCCAATGAGCTGGCCGTGCGGCCCCAGTTCAAGATCGTGCTGACCGGCGGGGTGGCGCGGGCCCAGTCGTACGAGCTGGTCGGACCGCTCGCGGACGCGGTGCTCGGGCAGATCACCGTCGACGTGGCGGTGCTCGGCGTGGTCGCCTTCGACGTCACGCACGGGGCCGCGGCGCACGACGAGGCGGAGGCCGCGGTCAACCGGCTGCTGTGCGAACGGGCGGAGCGCGTGGTCGTGGCCGCCGACTCCAGCAAGCTGGGGCAGCGGGCGTTCGCCCGGATCTGCGCTGCCGAGGCGGTGGACACGCTGGTCACGGACACGGCGGCCGACGCGGAGACGGTCCGGCGATTCGAGGAGGCCGGACTGCGGGTCGTCACGGTGTGATCCTCGTTCCCGGCCCCCTTCACGGCCCTCCCGCCTAAGCTGGGGCTGAGGCGCGTACCGGCCAGGGAGGCGGTCATGGGCGGACCAGCGGAGGACCACGACGTGCCGGGCGGCCGGCGGTATCTGCCGATCGCCGAGCACGGGCTGATCGGCGACCTGCGCAGTGTGGCCCTGGTGGGGACCGACGGCACGATCGACTGGTACTGCTGCCCGGCCTTCGACGCGCCCAGCGTGTTCGCCTCGATCCTGGACGCGGAGCGCGGCGGCTGCTTCGAACTGGCGGCGGCGGTGCCCGCGCGGACCAAGCAGTTCTACTTTCCCGACACCAACGTCCTGATCACCCGGTTCTTCACCGAGGACGGCGTCGGCGAGGTGCAGGACTTCATGCCGGTCGACGGCAAGTCGGCCGAGGCCGAGCGGCACCGGCTGATCCGCCGGGTGGTGTGCGTACGCGGCTCGATCCCGTTCCGCACCCGCGTCGCTCCCCGGTTCGACTACGGCACCCGGCCGCACACCGTCCGGCTGAGCGGTGAGACGGCGATCTTCGAGGCCGAGGGGCCGGCGCCGGCGCTCGCGCTGACCGCGACCGTGCCACTGGAGACGGACGGGCCGGACGCACGCGGGGACTTCAAGCTCTCCGAGGGCGAGTCGGCCGTGTTCGCGCTGGACAAGGTGGGCGGCGACGTGGCGCCCCGCCGATGTGCGCACACGGAGGCGGAGGAGCAGTTCGCGGCGACGGTGGCGTACTGGCGGCGCTGGCTGTCCGCCTCCAAGTACCGGGGCCGCTGGCGGGAGATGGTGCACCGCTCGGCACTGACGCTGAAGCTGCTCACCTACGCGCCGACCGGGGCGATCGTGGCCGCGCCGACGACGAGTCTGCCCGAGCAGCTCAGCGGCGAACGCAACTGGGACTACCGGTACGTGTGGGTGCGAGACGCGGCCTTCTGCGTCTACGCCCTGCTGCGGCTGGGCTTCACCGGGGAGGCCGAGGCGTTCATGGACTTCGTGACCCGGCACATCAGCCCGGGCGACGGCAAGCCCTCCGGCCCCTTGCAGATCATGTACGGCATCGACGGGCGCACCGAGCTGCCCGAGACGACACTCGACCATCTGGAGGGCCACCAGGGTTCCGCCCCGGTACGGGTCGGCAACGCGGCGGCCGACCAGCTCCAGCTCGACATCTACGGCGCGCTGATCGACTCCATCTACCTCTTCGACAAGTGGGCCAAGCCCATCTCCAGCGACCAGTGGGACGACGTGTGCGCGCTGGTGGACTGGGTGTGCGAGAACTGGGACCAGCCCGACGAGGGGATCTGGGAGACGCGGGGCGGCCGCAAGAACTTCCTGTACTCGCGGCTGATGTGCTGGGTGGCGATCGAGCGGGCCATCCGGATGGCCAACCGGCGCGGCCTGCCCGCCGACCTGCCGCGCTGGCGGGAGCACCGCGACACGATCTACCGGCGGATCATGAGCCGGGGCTGGTCAAAGGCGCGCCGGGCCTTCGTCCAGCACGAGGACGGGGACGTGCTGGACGCGGCCGTGCTGATGATGCCGCTGACGAAGTTCATCGCCCCGACCGATCCGAAGTGGCTGTCGACGCTGGACGCGCTCACCGAGGAACTGGTCTCCGACTCGCTGGTCTACCGCTACGACCCGCAGGCCAGTCCGGACGGGCTGCGCGGCGACGAGGGCACGTTCTCCATCTGCTCCTTCTGGTACGTCGAGGCCATGGTGCACGCCGGCCGGATCGACGAGGCGCGCCTCGCCTTCGAGAAGATGCTGACGTACGCCAACCATCTCGGTCTGTACGCCGAGGAGATCAGCCACACCGGGGAGCAGCAGGGCAACTTCCCGCAGGCGTTCACGCATCTCGCGCTGATCAGCGCGGCCTTCAATCTGGACCGGGCGCTCGGCTGACTCTCAGTGCCCGTGGCCGTCGTCCGCATGCCCCTCGGGGGTACCGGAACCGGCTGCCACTCCCCCGGCCCTGACGGTGAACGCCGCCGTGTGGACCTTTCCGTCGTGCTTGAAGTCGAGGAACAGGCGGTAGGAACCGGCGCTGGGGGCCGTGGCCGTGAAGGAGATGTCCGGGCCGGGCCTGGTCTTTCCGTCACCGGGTTCGCCGTTGGGGTGGACATGGAGGTAGGCGAGGTCACCGGAGCGCAGGGCGCCGAGGTAGGGCTGGAGGTTCGTGACGGGCTCGCCGGCGCGGGAGACCTTCAGCTTCAGTTCGCTCGCCTTGCCCGGCCGCAGGGCGCCGGACAGCTTCACCTCGTAGCCGTTGGTCCTGGCCGTGAGCGCGAGGTCGGCATCGCACCGGAGCACGTCGTCGCCGAGGTGCTCCCGCAGGACAAGGTCGACGTCGTCAAGCGGCTCCAGGCCGAGGGACGTTCGGTCGCCATGGTCGGCGACGGCGTCAACGACGCGGCGGCTCTCGCCCAGGCCGATCTCGGTCTGGCCATGGGCACCGGCACGGACGCCGCGATCGAGGCCGGCGACCTGACCCTCGTACGGGGTGATCTGCGGGCCGCGGCGGACGCCATCCGGCTCGCCCGCCGCACCCTCGGCACCATCCGCTCCAACCTGTTTCTGGGCCTTCGCCTACAACGTGGCGGCCCTGCCGCTGGCCGCGGCCGGTCTGCTCACGCCGATGATCGCCGGGGCGGCCATGGCCTTCTCCTCGGTCTTCGTCGTCGGCAACTCCCTGCGGCTGCGCACGTTCCGCGTCGCGGGCTAGGGGCGAGAGCTCCCTCAGCCGCCGGCCCGTCAGTGGTGGCGCCACACCAGCGTGTAGCGCCAGAACAGGCGGCGTCGCAGGCGGGCGCCGGGCAGGACGGTCCGGGCCTCTCGGACGATCTCCGGGAAGGTCATGCCCGCCGGACTCGTGCGGGCCGTCATCGAGACGGGGCGAGGCGCCGGGCGGCCCCGGTTCTTGAGCAGGGCCATGACGATGTTGAGCGGGAGGGACGCGGCCGAGAGCAGATGGTCGGCGGGCGTCCGCTCCCGGGACACACCGACGATCACCAGGGTGCCGCCGGGGGCCAGACGGTCGCGGAAGGCCTCGAGAGCCCGCGTGAACGGCAGGTGGTGCACCACGGCGACGCAGGTGATGACGTCGTACGGACCGTCGGGAAGCCCGGCCGGCGCGTCGGCCACCGTGTACGTCACCGGGACCGCCGTGGGGGTCAGCTCCCGCGCCCGGGCCGTGATCGCCGGGTCGGCGTCGACCCCGTGCACCCGCTCGGCCCGGCCGGCCAGCAGCCGGGCGAGGTCGCCGCTGCCGCACCCCACGTCCAGGGCGGTCCCGACACGCCTGGGGAGCTGCCGCAGGATCCAGCGGTGGAAGTGGGCGTTGTGGTCCCAGGGGTGGGCGGCGTGGAAACGGTCGAGTGCACGCAGACACCGGCGTGGCAGGAACGTCATGCCCTCAGTTCAGCAGACGGGTTCAGTCGCCCGACATGGGCACTCGGGAGGCACCGGCCCGCGGGGGCGCCGAGCGTGCGCCCGGCGTGAGCCGGTACCTTGCTGGGAAGGCCACTGCGGGGAGAAGCACATGACCGATCCGACGACCACAGACGAGGACTCCCTTCGTCCGCTCCCGAAGGACGGGAAGCCCTCGGACGGGTCCGCCCGGCTCCTGGGTGCCGTCATGGGCGATCTCAGGGCCGTGGACGGCGCCCTGTACGCGGCGGTGGCCGCCACCCCCACGCCCACGCTCGACCGGACGCTGCGCCATCTGTCGCACGCGGCCGACCACTCCAAGATCTCGTTCGCCATCGCCGCGGCCCTGGCGCTGGGCGGGAAGCGGCCGCGCAAGGCCGCGTTCGCGGGTGTCGGGGCGATCGCCGTGGCCTCGGCCTCCGCCAACCTGCTCGGCAAGCGCCTGGTCCGCCGGGCCCGGCCGGATCGGGAGGCGGCCCGGGTGACGGTGGACCGGCACGTTCCGATGCCGACGTCGGCCTCGTTCCCGTCCGGGCACACGGCGTCGGCGGTCGCGTTCGCCACCGCCGTCGGTGTGGTCCTGCCCCCCGCCGCGGTGCCGCTCGGGGCACTGGCGAGCGCCGTCGGGTACTCCCGTATCCACACGGGCGTGCACTATCCGGGCGACGTGGCCGCGGGCGCGGTCCTCGGCATCGCGAGCGCCGCGGCGGCGCTGGCGGCGGCAGCGGCGGCGGCCACTCCGTCGGCCAGGACGCAGGCGCTCCTCGCGGCGGCCCGTTCGTGGCCGCGGATCGGCATCGGCGCATCCGTACGGCGGTGAGGCCGCGGGGTGGCCGGGCGCGAGGCCACCGCCCCGCGCCCGGCACCGCCGTACTGACGAACCGTCAGCCGCTCTTGGCTATTGCGGGGAAACAGCAGCGGACCGGCGTACGTCGACGGCGGTGAGCGCCAGGGTCAGCGGCCCCGGGGCCAGGAAGGCCAGGGGCAGCAGCATCCAGGCGCACAGCGCGGCCGTCGCCACGGCGAGCAGGACCAGTCCGCTGCCGCCCACGTCCGCCACGGCGTCCCGGGCGGCCCCGCGGACCGCCGTGCGCCAGTCGGTGAGCGACTCGGGGCGTGCGCAGGCCCGCAGGCCGACGACCGCCGCGCAGGCGCCGATGACGGCGGCGGTCACGGCGAACAGGGGCGCCCCGGGCAACCCCGCCCCGGCCAGCGCCAGGTCCGCCGCGAACAGCAGCAGCCCCCCGAGGGCGACGGCCCCCGCCAGCAGGTCACCGGCCCGCAGCCGTTGCCGCAGCAGGACGGCATACCTTCCGGCCGTGACGGGCCGGTCCTGTCCGGCGCCGCGCAGTACGGCGCACGCCGTTGACAGCGCGGCCGGTGCGGTCACCAGCGGCAGGCAGGCCACCGACGTGGCGAGGCCGACGCTCAGCACGTCCGCGAACAGTGTCATGCGCGGCCCGAACACCTCACCGGCCTCGCGTGTCCGCATCCCGCTCACCCCTTCAGTCCGGAGCTGGCCATGCCCTCCACCAGGAAGCGCTGGAAGGCGAGGAAGAACAGCACGATCGGCAGCAGCGCGATCACCGACATCGCGAACATCGGGCCGAACGCGGAGGTGCTGGAGGCGTCCACGAAGGAGCGCAGCGCCAGGGTCAGCGTGAACTTGTCCGGGTCGAAGAGGTAGATGAGCTGGGTGAAGAAGTCGTTCCAGGTCCAGATGAAGGTGAAGATGGCGGTGGTGATCAGGGCCGGCCGGGTGAGCGGCAGCACGACCTGGAAGAAGCTGCGGAAGGGGCCGCAGCCGTCGATCCGTGCCGCCTCTTCCAGTTCGCGCGGCAGGCCCCGCATGAACTGCACGATGAGGAAGACGAAGAACGCCTCGGTGGCGAGGAACTTCGGCAGGATCAGCGGCCAGTAGGTGTTCACCAGGCCCAGCTGGTTGAAGATGATGTACTGCGGGATCAGCACCGCGTGGTGCGGCAGCATGATCGTGGCGATCATGAAGGCGAACAGCGGCCCGCGCAGCCGGAACCTGAGGCGTGCGAAGGCGTAGGCGGCGAGCGAGCAGCTGATGACGTTGCCGAGGACCGCGCCGCCGGCGATCAGGAGCGAGTTGGTGAGCAGCCGCCAGATGGAGACGTCGTTGACGCCCTCCATGGCGGTGGAGTAGTTCGACCACTCCAGGTGACGGGGCAGCAGGTCGAGGCTCGCGATGACCTCGTCGGCGGGCTTGAGCGAGGTGGCCAGCAGCCACGCCAGCGGGTACAGCATGACCAGCAGCGCGACCAGACAGCCCAGGTGGACGGCGACCCGCCCCCATCGGACGGGCTTGTGGGAAACGGCGGTCGAGGTCATCGGTCCCCCTCGGAGGCGTAGAAGACCCAGGAGCGGGAGGTGCGGAACAGCACCGCCGTGACCACACCGATCACGAGGAGCAGCACCCAGGCCATGGCGGAGGCGTAGCCCATGTGGGAGGCGACGAAGCCGCGGTCGTAGAGGTACATGGTGTAGACGAGGGTCGAGTCGGCCGGCCCGCCCTTGCCCGCGCTGACCGCGAAGGCGGGCGTGAACACCTGGAAGGCCTGGATGGTCTGGAGGACCAGGTTGAAGAACAGCACCGGGGACAGCATCGGCACGGTGACCGACAGGAACTGCCGCCATTTCCCGGCCCCGTCGACCGCCGCCGCCTCGTACAGCTCGGCGGGAATCTGCTGGAGACCGGCGAGGAAGATGACCATCGGTGCGCCGAACTGCCACACCGTCAGCAGCGCGACGGCGAGCAGCGCCCAGCCGGGCTTGTTGACCCAGCCGCCGGTGCCGAGCAGGTTGTCCACCGTGCCGCCGTCGTTGAAGACCGCCCGCCAGACGAGGGCGATGGACATCGACGCGCCGAGCAGCGATGGCGCGTAGAAGGCGGAGCGGTAGAAGGCCTTGCCGCGCTTCATGCCCTTCAGGGCGAGCGCGACGACCAGGGCGAGGGCCAGTTGCAGGGGCACGGCGATGACGACGTACGTCACCGTCGTCACCACCGAGCGCCAGTAGCGCGGGTCCTCGGTGAACATCTGGACGTAGTTGCGCAGGCCCACCCACTTCGGCGGGTTGAACAGGTCGTAGTCGGTGAACGACAGGTACAGCGACACGGCCATCGGCAGCAGTGTCAGGACGATCGCGCCGAGCACCCACGGGGACAGGAACACCCAGGCGGCGCCCTCGCGTTCGCGCTTGGGGCGGCGCTTCGGGGCGGTGGCGGGGACGCGTTTGGTCTCCGCGGGGATCGCGGTGGTGGTCATGACCTCAGCTCCGCCTTCGCCTCGGTGACGTAGTTCTCGGCCGCCTCGCGGGGCGACATGCGCTCATAGGACACCTGGTCGTAGTCGCGCTGGAAGGTGCTCTGGAGGGCGTTGTCGCCCGCCGGCGGTGCCTGGGGCGGGTCCTTGAGCTTGCCCTCCAGGGACGCCTGGAAGTCGGCGATGGTCTTGTCGAAGTCCTTGAGCTGCGGGCCGAGTTCCTCGCGGATGGTCTCGTTGACGGGGATGCCCCGGCTGGCGCCGAGGATCTTCGCGGCCTGCCGGTCGTTGACGAGGAAGTCGACGAGCTGTGCCGCCTCCTTCGGATGGGCGGTGTTCGCGGAGACTCCGACGAACATGGACGGCTTGAAGTACTGGCCGGGGGTGCCGTCCTCGCCGGACGGCATGGGGGCGAGGGCGACGCCGCCCTTGACGAGGGCGAGGAAGCCGCTGGCCGGGGCGTCCCAGTTGGCGTCGGTGACGGATGTGCCGCGCCCCAGCGGGGTGTTCTCGACGGAGCCGTCGAGCTGGGTGGTCTGCTCTGCGGGCGAGACGGCGCCCTCGCGGCGCAGCTTGTCGGTGAAGGTCCACCAGCGGGTGAGGTCGTCGGCGGTGAAGCCGAGTCCGCCGTCCTCGGTGTAGAGGGACTTGCCCTGGCCGCGCAGCCAGACCTCGAAGGCGTCCTCGCTCTGGCCGGGGTCGGTCGCCCCGGGCTTGCCGGTCTTCTTGGCCAGGGCGCGCATGGTGTCGGCCCACTGGCTCCAGGTCCAGCTCTTGCCGGGGAGGGGCACACCCGACTTCTTCCAGGTCCCGACGTCGTAGGCGACGGTCTCGGTGCCGCGGCCCTGCGGGATCGCGTACTGGACGTCGTCCACGCGGCCGGTGGCGAGCAGCCCCTGGTCGATCTCGGAGGTGCGCAGGACGGCTTTCTGCTTCGCCAGGTCGAGCAGGACGCCGCCGGAGGCGTACTGGTCGATCTGGCGGTAGTCCAGCTGCATCACGTCCGGCGCGTCACCGCCGGCGGCCTGGGTGGCGAGCTTCTGCTTGTAGGCGTCGTAGCCGGAGAACGACGTCGTCACGTCGACGTCCGGATGCTTTTTCTCGAACAGCGCGACGGCCTGCTCGGTGCGTTCCGCGCGGTCGGGGTTGCCCCACCACGTGTAGCGCAGCACGACCTTGCCGCCGCCGGCCGATTCCCCGGATCCTCCGCAGCCCGCCAGCACGGCACACAGTGCCAGTGCGGCGGCCGACGCGCAGAACCCCTTTGTCCTGTGTCCGGGCATGCCGAGGTCACCTCTCCTTTCCTCGGGCTCTCTGTCGCCCCCCCCCTTCAGCCCCCCCTGGTCTGCTACTCGCTCCGGTACGGCAGCGTCGTCCCGGGC
>NZ_DF968263.1:0-2426 GCF_001270025.1 Streptomyces azureus
CGGCGCCTGCCCCACCTGCCACCGCGACATACCCACCCGCACACCGACCTGACCAAGCACTACTAGTCGTCCGAGACCCCTCTGTTGCCGAGGTGGCGCACCAGCTCGGCGAAGGCGTCTCTCTCCTCCGGGGTCAGTTCCACGGACTCCGACCGGTGACCTGTCTGCCGCTGTTGCGGGAGAGCGGGGAGGGAGTGGCCCTCGGGCCACCGGGAGACGTGCTCAGGCATGCGCCCCAGTAGACACCACGGCCCGGGACTTCGGTCCCGGGCCGTGATTTTCGTGATCTATCTCGCAGGTGGCACGAACGGCTCACACACCCTGAAAGGGGGCGAACGTCAGCGGGCTCACGCCGCCACCGGCTGCTTCTTCTCCGCCGCCGGGGCGGTGCCCTCGCCGGGTGCCGCGGTGGCGCCCGGGGCCGGCTTGCGCAGGCCCTTCAGGACGACCACCAGGGCCGTGGTGACGCAGACGCCCGCGGCGATGGCGACCAGGTAGAGCAGCGGGTTGCCGATCAGCGGGACCACGAAGATGCCGCCGTGCGGGGCCCGCAGGGTGGCGCCGAAGGCCATCGACAGGGCGCCGGTGATCGCGCCGCCCGCCATCGAGGCCGGGATGACGCGCAGCGGGTCGGCCGCGGCGAACGGGATCGCGCCCTCGGAGATGAAGGAGGCGCCGAGCACCCAGGCGGCCTTGCCGTTCTCGCGCTCGGTGTGCGTGAAGAGCTTGCCGCGCACGGTCGTGGCCAGGGCCATCGCCAGCGGCGGCACCATGCCGGCCGCCATGACCGCCGCCATGATCTTCATCGCGGAGTCGCTCGGGCTGGACACCGCGATACCGGCGGTGGCGAAGGTGTAGGCGACCTTGTTGACGGGGCCGCCGAGGTCGAAGCACATCATCAGGCCGAGGAGGGCGCCGAGCAGGATGGCGTTGCTGCCGGACAGGCCGTTCAGCCAGTCGGTCATGCCCTTCTGGGCTTCGGCGATGGGCTTGCCGATGACGACGAACATCAGGAACCCGACGATCGCCGAGGAGATCAGCGGGATCACCACCACCGGCATGATGCCGCGCAGCGCCGCCGGGATGTTCACCTTCTGGATCGCGATGACCACGCCACCGGCGATCAGACCGGCCGCGAGACCGCCGAGGAACCCGGCGTTGATGGTCAGGGCGATCGAGCCGCCGACGAAGCCGGGGACGAGACCGGGCCGGTCGGCCATGCCGTAGGCGATGTAGCCGGCCAGGACCGGGACGAGGAAGCCGAAGGCGACGCCGCCGATCTGGAACAGCAGGGCCGCCCAGCTGTCGGCCTGCAACCACATGAAGTGGTCCATCACCGACGGGGCCTTGTCGACCTTGTAGCCGCCGATCGCGAAGCCGAGGGCGATCAGCAGACCGCCCGCCGCGACGAACGGCACCATGTAACTGACGCCGGACATCAGCCACTTGCGCAGCTTGGTGCCGTAGCCCTCGCCGGAGTCGCCGGTGCGCTCGACGGGTGTGCTGCCCGGGGAGCCGGAGGTGACCTCACCGCGGGCGGCCTTGTCGCGGACCTCGGTGATGAGTTCCGCGGGGCGGTTGATGCCCGCCTTCACACCGACGTCGACGGTCGGCTTCCCGGCGAAGCGTTCCTTCTCCCGTACGGGCACGTCGTGGGCGAAGATCACGCCGTCCGCCGCCGCGATGACCGCCGGGTCGAGCCGGGTGAAGCCGGCCGAGCCCTGGGGCTCGACGGTGACCTCGACGCCCGCCTCACGGCCGGCGTTCTCCAGCGACTCGGCCGCCATGTAGGTGTGGGCGATGCCGGTGGGGCAGGAGGTGACGGCGACGATGCGGAACGGGCGCTCCCCCGCGTCAGCGGTGTCGTCGGCGTCGTCGGTGACCGTGGCGGCGGCGGGAGAGGCCGCTCCCGCCGACGCCACGGGGTCTTCGGAGCCTGCCTCGGCGGGCTCGCCGGGCTCGTCGCCGCGGATCAGCGCCGCTGCGGCCGCCGCGTCGCCCACCGCGCGCAGGGCGTCGGTGAACTCCGTGTTCATCAGCTGCCGGGCCAGCGACGACAGGATCGTCAGGTGGGCGTCGTCGGCGCCGGCCGGCGCGGCGATCAGGAAGATCAGGTCGGCGGGGCCGTCCGCCGCGCCGAAGTCGATGCCGTCGGCGCTGCGCCCGAAGGCGAGCGTCGGCTCGGTGACGTGCTCGCTGCGGCAGTGCGGGATGCCGATGCCGCCGTCGAGGCCGGTCGGCATCTGGGCTTCGCGGGCGGCCACGTCAGCGAGGAAGCCGTCCAGGTCGGTCACCCGGCCCAGGGCCACCATGCGCTCGGCGAGGGCACGCGCCGCCGCTTCCTTGGTGTCGGCGGACAGGTCGAGATCGACCAGGTCCGCGGTGATCATGTCGCTCATCGCGGGCTCCTTAGCACGCGTATCGCC